>JBAQLX010000117.1:0-4455 GCA_049302315.1 Desulfosporosinus sp. | reverse complement strand
GGCTTCGAAAACTTGGCAAACAAGGCGGTTGAAAAATAGATGAAAATAGTTGCACTAGGGGATTCAATTACCGAAGGGTATCCTTTCACCAATCAGGAGTCTTGGGTGAAATATTTAGCCCAAGAATTACAATGCCCGGTGTTAAACCAAGGGATCTGCGGGGATTCCACGAGCGGTATGCGTGAACGGTTCCGACGGGATGTACTTGCTTATACGCCGACCCATGTCATTATTCTGGGTGGGGCTAATGATGCTTGCGAAAGAATCCATCTGGCAAGGGTAAGCGCGAATTTTAAGGGAATGGCGGAATCTTGCAGACAAAACGGGATTATCCCTATTTTTGGGTTGCCTACCCCGGCCTTATTTGCTGAAGAAGAACAATTTCTGAGTGAATATCGAAATTGGTTAAAAGGCTATGCGAATGCCTTAGACATTATGGTTGTTGATTTTCACTCCCCGTTTTTGGACCGGATTGGAGCAGGTCAGGGTCCGCAGCTTTTCGTTGATGGAATCCATCCGAGTATCGAGGGTTATACTTTAATGGGAGAAGCGGCGATCCAATGTTTAAAAAGCTTAAGAAAACCACCTGGTTTCATTCCTTTCAGACTGCAATCGGAAAGGCGGGTTCTGATCACGACGGCTGTCTCGACCGAGAGGGATGCTGTGTTGCGTGGTCTGCACCACGATCCCAGATTTGAAGTTTTGGCGGTGGGCGTGGGCCCGGTCGCTGCCGCAGTGAACACCGCAAGGGCCTTGATCACTGACGATTATAGTTTGGTGATCAGCGTCGGTATCGCCGGAGGCTTTCCGGGTAGAGCTGAGGTGGGGTCACTCGTGGTGGCGAACGAGATCGTCGTCGCTGACTTGGGAGCGGAGACTCACAAAGGGTTCCGCAGTTTGGCTGAGTTGGGTTACGGCTTTACCCGGATTCAGATTGACACTGGCTTGGCGGACCGTCTTTCCGGGGCGCTGCTGGCGGCCAAGCTGCCCGTCAATATTGGCCCCGTGCTTACTGTCTCAACTGTTACGGGTTCGGCTGCGCGTGCCGTTGAACTTGCCGCAAGGATACCGGGAGCCACAGCCGAAGCTATGGAGGGATATGGCGTTGGCTGCGCGGCGCTGGAGCGGGCTTTACCAGTTCTCGAGATTCGCGCTATTTCCAACCAGGTCGGTCCGCTGGAGCGGTCCGCCTGGCGCATCAAAGAGGCTCTGGACGTTCTGGAAGCTGCCTGTGCAGTATTACCGGAGGTGTTATTTTGAAGATTACAATCTCGCCTTGTCCCAATGACACGTTTGTTTTTCACGCCTGGGTACATGGACTAATACCCGGTGCGCCTCAGTTGGATGTAATCTACGCGGATATCGACATTACGAATACTTTGGCAGCCGGCCCCGGCGGACCGGATGTAGTTAAAATCTCATACGCCGCACTACCGTGGGTATTGTCCGAGTATGCACTGCTGCCATGTGGGGGCGCCTTGGGTAAAGGCTGCGGGCCGTTGGTGCTGACGGCCAATAGAGCGGGTAGTGACCATGATCCGGCAAGGTTGTCAGGCGGACGGGTGGCGGTGCCAAGTGAACGATCGACCGCCTACTTGCTTTTTAGGTTATGGGCAGCGCAACATGTGCCCGGGGGAGTGGGCGAGATTGTCGTTCTGCCGTTTCAGGAAATTATGCCGGCGGTGCGGGACGGGTTGGTTGATGCCGGGCTGGTGATTCATGAGGCACGCTTTACCTATCCTGCATATGGACTAACCCTCTTGGCTGACTTAGGCGGTTGGTGGGAGAAAGATACTGATTTGCCGATCCCGCTGGGAGCGATTATCGCCCGACGGTCACTTGATCTAGCGGCAATCACGGGCTGGATTCAGGCGTCGCTCAAATACGCCTGGGCACATCCGGAGGAATCGCAGGAGTATGTGCTGCACCACAGCCAAGAGTTGTCCAGGGAAGTAACCCAAGCACACATCAAGCTATACGTAAACGAGTTCACCGAAAATATTGGGGATATAGGTTTTCAGGCGGTAGCATCCTTGCTAAGTAGGGCTTTGCAAGAAGGGCTGGTACCAAAGTTTGGATCCATTATTTAGACAGCGGGAGTGGAATAAAAGTCATAAAGATCGATTTTCAAGAAGCAAAGGAAGGTAGCGAGGGGTTACAGAACTGTACAGGATAGAAAATTACTACTAAGTCGCATTTGTTATCAATAATATTAATAAAGGAGTAAGCAATTATGTGTTTGCTTTTTTTTGCCTATGATTGCCATCCGCGCTATCGCTTGATACTGGCAGCTAATAGGGATGAGTACTATCAGCGGCCGACGGATTTTGCCCAGTTCTGGGAGACTCACCCTTGGGTTTTAGCAGGCAGAGATTTGGAGATGCTGGGAACTTGGATGGGGATTACACGCTCAGGTCGTTTTGCAGCCCTGACCAACTTTCGGGATCCTTCGGCCAAGATTACAGATCCTAAATCCCGAGGGAAGTTAGTGAGCAACTTCCTATGTTCCACTGAATCTCCGGAACAGTACATGTCAGAGGTTGCAAAGCAGCGAACTGATTATAATCCGTTTAATCTCTTGGTTGGCGACTCAGCAAAGATCTTTTATTTTAACAAACAGTCTGCGCAAGCTTTAGTACTGAAACCAGGGATTTATGGACTGAGTAATCATCTTCTGGATACGCCTTGGCCCAAAGTCCGGAAAAGCAAACAAGCTTTAACCAATTACCTGAAAAATAGGAAGTTGATTGAACCGCAATATCTCTTTGAAATTCTAGCGGATCAGGAACTTGCCCAGGATCATGAATTGCCAAAGACCGGGATAAGTCAAGAAAAAGAAAAATTCTTATCCTCAATCTTTATCCGAGGGACTGATTATGGAACCAGATCTTCCACAGTACTCTTAATAGATCGCAATAAGCATGTGATTTTCCGGGAAAAAAATTACCTGCCAGGTCAGGAACGGCGTGCCGAGGTGAATTATGAGTTTGAGCTCAGCAATCGGCAAATTGAGACAAGACAATATTTTTAAGCGAGGCGGAGTATTTCACGTATGCTTTCTCAAGCTGGAGGTTATCATACGCCGGTAAAAAACGGCGCCCTTTAATTTCTCAGAGTCTAAGCGATATCGACAAAAAAACATACTGGATTTGTTCTTGAGTTCTCTATAGTGACTATTTGAAAGTATTGAGTTTGATCACAAAAGAGGATAACTGTGATTAGATATTTAGATAATTGTCTAAATATCTAATCACAGTTATGAGGGGAGGAGGAACGTTTTATGCTTAATTTGCCATTCAAAGCACTTGCCGATCCGACCAAGCGGAAGATCATTTTATTACTAAAAGAACGGGATATGACAGCCGGCGAAATTGCGGAACAATTTGAGATAACCAAGCCTAGTATTTCCCACCATCTCAATGCCTTGAAACAAGCTTTGCTGGTGACGGATGAACGAAAGGGACAAAACATATACTATTCGCTGAATACAACGGTATGCCAAGAGGTAGTTAAATGGGTTTTTAACGCAACACATGTTAACGAAGGAGGACTCGGAGATGGCAAAGATGCCAAAGATAAGTAGTATTTTAAAGCAAGATTGGCTGATCATTATCGCAGGAATAGCAATTGTCCCAATGGTCTATTCGTATATTGCCTATCAGCAAATTGTTAAAGTATAGCAATTCTGTTTTTTTACATTAAGTTTTGTTCCGAACTTGGAACAGTAAAAACTAAATTGCTAAAGGTCAGCACATCGTTGAATTCAAGAAAGTCATAGTCACTTTTTTGGGCCTTTTCTATAAGGTCAGATATAGGGGTTGTCGTCAGGATGACATCTTTAGGTTGAAGTAATTGGTCAAGAAGGCCAAAGTGTTGATTGTTAAAGCGGATAGTTATGTGAATTTCATTTAGCCAGGTTACTTGAAGGACATAGGCGTCCTTTTGTTCAGTTGCAAACCAATCATAGGTATATCCGGAGAGGCCAGACTGATTGACAGCTCTGACCTCTTCAATAAATTCCTTAACGTAAAGAATAAGAACGTCACGGCCATTTTCCAATTTGCCGAAGGCAGATTGTTCAGGTGTATATGCTTGAGTAAACATAAAATCCCCCTTTTTGGACATTTATTTAAGTCGAAACCAATAGCTTGACATTTCCATCACTAAACTCGTTATTTACATAATTATTGTAGACTATTTGTCTTAGATATGAAAGTGTTTCAAGGAACCCAAAACCGCTGGGATATTAATACATTCAAAATCGCGCTTGGAGTTTTCAGGAATAGGAGATGTAGGACCCTGCCCGATTTAGTTATTGACATAGGTTATAACTCGGTGTAAAATTATCTAAGTTTATTAAAGTACGCATACGAACTGTTGCTGTACAAAGAGAAAGGGGATAGGTATGAGAAAAGGAATGTTGGTTATTCTGGCTATAGTTGTTGTACTTACAGG
>JBAQLX010000116.1:0-5191 GCA_049302315.1 Desulfosporosinus sp. | reverse complement strand
ACTGTGCTTCCGACGGCAGTCTGGACCCGCATGATGTGGAGAAAGCCTGGCGCACGAATACCCGCATGGTTTGTCTGACCGCAGCTTCCAATGTGACAGGCACGATTATGCCTGTCCAGGAGGTAGGGCAGCTCTACAGGAATAAGGGCGCAGTTTTTATGGTGGATTCGGTCCAAAGCACCGGGACAATCCCTCTTGATATTGAAGAACAAAATATTGATGTTCTGACCTTTACCGGGCATAAAAGCCTATTCGGTCCGCAAGGTACGGGCGGATTCTATATTCTGCCCGGTTTGGACATTGATTCGCTGATCGAGGGAGGTACCGGTTCCTTTTCCGTGGAAATGGTACAGCCTGATTTTTTCCCGGATAAGTATGAGAGCGGGACCCCCAATACACCGGGAATTGCCGGTTTAGGAGCAGGAGTCAAGTTTATCCTAGGAAAAGGCCTGGCAGCTATTCGAAACCATGAGCTGGAACTGATGGACAGGATGGTAGATGGGTTAAGGCAAATCCAGGGAGTCACAATTCATGGCCTTGCCGACAGCCGACAGCGGACCGCTGTTTTGTCTATAAATCTGGCCGGTCTGGAATGTGGCGAACTGGGTTTTCTCTTGGAGAATAATTTTGGTATTGTCATCCGTTCCGACCTCCGCGTATGTTCAATGCCCGGATTGCACTAAGAAGTTGCTCGAAGAGCAAAAGGAGCTACTTGAAAGCAGGCTCAGTGTTATTAACTAGCAATTAGAGAGCGTATAATAGGCAATAAAAGCAGCAGGGGATGTTCCTGCTGCTTTTGTCGTAAATGATGATTTGTCAGAATCATTGATACAATAGTCACTGTAAGCGATTCTTAACTTTCTCGAAATCATATCCTGAAGAGACTTTAGATATTTCTTTCATCTCTGTTTCTGCAGGAACACTTTTCGGGATATCGAATATATTGTATCAAGGGTGTTATAAATAAATTCCACTCCTATCACTAAAGAAGCTATTTTACATAAAGATTTTCAGCCGGTTCAGCCGGAAAAAATCCTGGTATTTCCCGGCTGAAAATAGATTTGAATGATTCTATCCTCTGTTCATACCATTACCCACGCCCCGACCTATACCGCTGCCATTATGTTGTCCCGCACCACTACCCATTCCCTGTCCAAGACCTAGGCCTTTGTTTTTGTATATTCCGGCGCTGCCGCTTCCGTCACAGGTAGTCTGATTGGTTTTTATGGAATTATAGATCTGATCCGCCTGCGCCTGAGTTAAATTGCCATCCTTTACTCGCTGATCAAGAACAATTTTTTTCTGCTCAAGAGTCTGAGCTTTAAATGCATCTAATTTTCCAGCTTCCTGGGCAATGGCCCCATAGGTTTTTCCAGCTGCTCTTTGTGCCGTAATTTCTTCTATTGGCTTTCCGGTTAAACTGGATACGATACCCGCCGGTGTCGTTGCGCTTGCAGCATAGGCAGCTCCTGCTGCCCCTAGACTTCCGATGATTGTGGCAACTGCAATGAGTTTTTTGAAGTTTTTCATGTAATACACGCTCCTTTTGATTTAGTTTGTTTTTACCTTACGGTTTTATTATGTCGAGAAAGTATGGCAAAAGTATGGCAATATTGTGACAAAAGATTGAACTATGCCATTATTTTTGCCATACTTTTGTCACAAACATGATTGAGATTATTGATAAAGTGAACTCGTTCAACTAAAGTTGAACATCGAGTCTTCGGTGGGGGAGTCCACCCCCACCGAAGCAGAATAAGGTGTACCTCTCCCACTTGTAGAAGTGGGAGTCTTACGATTGGATAAAGATGTTATGATAGGGAGGCAGGAGAATGAACAAGTATCTACTGATTGCAGATGACAATGATGGCATTCTCGATATATTAAAGACCTATGTCATCAAAGAAGGCTTTTCCCCGATTATCGCGCATGATGGGGAAGAGGCAATGGAAATGTTCACAAAATATAACCCAATACTATTGTTGGTGGACGTTATGATGCCTAAAAAAGATGGTTTTGCAGTTTGCCGTGAAATCCGCCAAAATTCCAATGTGCCGATCATAATGATAACGGCTAAAGGAGAAGATGGCGATCGTATCATGGGGCTTGATATTGGTGCGGATGACTATATTGTGAAGCCTTTCAGCCCCAAAGAAGTCATGGCACGAATCCGCGCAGTCTTAAGGCGACTTGATATTTCAGAGGAACAAGGGAAAGACATTATCCGCCACCCCGGCTTGAAAATTAATCTTTCAGAATATGAAGTGATGATTGATGGACAGCCTATCAGCCTTACAAAGAAGGAAATCGAGATTTTATGGATTTTGGCAGCTAATCCGGGGAAGGTATTCTCCCGTGACAATCTTTTGAACAGCGTGTGGGGCTATGAGTATTTTGGTGATGCACGTACGGTAGACACCCATATCAAAAGGCTGAGGTCTAAAATTAATTTCCCTGAAAGCTTAAGCTGGAATATAAAAACTATCTGGGGCGTCGGGTATAAATTTGAGGTAAAGTATGTTTAAGAATAAAATCGCCGTCAAACTAACGGCAGGCTTTGTGGTCATCGTACTTATATCAATGTTGGCTATAGGGATATCTTTTATCCAAATGTTTCGGCAATATGCCTTTGATAGCAGAGAAAAAACTATGCTGGCAAGTGCGCGAAGCATTGCGCTGGTCGTAGCCAACTACAAACAAAGTAATAGCCAGATGCCGGGTTTCGGCGCCTATATGCGCTCTCTTGATACACTAACTGAGTCAAAAGTATGGATTACGGACAGCGAAGGGCAACTCTCCGTAATTTCCGGTATGGGCCGAGGTATAGATCAGGGTATGGGGCAACAAGGCCTTGGACAGGGTTACTTGAATAACTCAGAGCCTCTCCCAAAGGAGGCTGAAAATGTAATTCAAGAGGTTATATCAGGTCAGGAATCAGTCAGCGAAAGTTTTAGCAGCGTCTATAATGAAGCCACTATAACCGTGGGTGTCCCGATTGTTGATGCCAACCATGAAATTATTGGCTCGGTGCTGCTGCATTCTCCCGTAACAGGGGTTACTGAAACGCTGAACAGAGCGTTGAGTATATTGGCAATCAGTCTTCTGGCAGCACTGATTCTTGCTGTAGCCTTGGGCATTTTCTATTCCCTGCTTTTTACCCGTCCCTTGAAAGCAATGAAGGATACTGCGCTTGAAATAATTAGAGGTAATTATTCAGCAAGAACGGGAGTTGACCGTAAAGATGAATTAGGACAGCTTGGGAATTCCCTTGACCTTCTGGCTGCAGAGCTGGGTTCTACGATTAACCAACTGTTTCAGGAAAAAGGGAAACTCAAAGACATAATAGCGAGCATCTCAGAAGGAATCGTCGCCTTTGATTTGAGTCTGAAACCGGTGAGTGTCAATTCTGCTCTCGCAGAAATTATGAATAGACCTCGGCCATATTTACAGGAAGACATAGAAATAGACCTCAATAATTTAGAAATTAAGGTCCCGCTAACAAAAGTCATGAAAGAAAAGAAACCCTTGCAAATGCTAAAAAATTGGTTGGGTAAAAAGCTTATGTTTACCTTTTCCCCTATTGTGGATAACAATGGAGCGGTAACCGGAAGCGTTGCATTAGTTCAGGATATCAGTGAAAGCGAGCGCATTGAACAATTTCGACGGGATTTTGTAGCCAATGTGTCTCATGAATTCCGTACCCCACTGACAGTCATCCGTGGTTCCCTTGAAGCCTTGGCGGATGGTACCGTTGAAAAAAGCGAGGACATTAAGCATTATCATCAGAAGATGCTTTCAGAAACGCGCGGCATGGAACGTTTAGTAGGAGATCTTTTGGAGCTTTCCCGCCTTCAATCCGGCAAAATAACAATGCATAAAGAAACGATTCATATCTCCAGTCTTCTTGCAGATGCGGTAAAGAGTCTTCAGACAATCGCAGAGAAGAAAGGGATTAAAATCGAATATCTATCCAAGCAAGACGTACCTCTCTTTCTGGGTGATTATGATCGATTGCGTCAACTGTTCGTAATATTCTTGGACAATGCCGTAAAATATTCCCCAAATAACACCGCAGTGTCTATTGAAACCAGCCTCCTGGAGAATAATACACTTTCGGTCATAATTCGCGATCATGGTTATGGTATTCCTGCTGATGAACTAACACATATCTGGGATCGTTTTTACAAAGTTGATAAATCCCGTAAAGGGAATAGTACCGGGCTGGGCCTCGCTATTGCCAAGCCATTGATTGAGCTGCACAAGGCTAAGGTTTCAGTACAGAGTGAGCTTCAAAAGGGTACTATTATTGAAGTAAAATTGCCCTTGGAGGCCCAATGAATTGGACAGTATCCAGACTTAGAAATTGCATGATAAACTGGAACTAAACGTTTCTTGGCGAGAAGTAGTTCTGGTCTATTATTTCAAGATGATCATTTAAATATAGGATTTCGCTGGATATAAGCCCTATTCCTCTGCTGGATAGGGCTTTATAAAATTTCTTTAATCAAATCCCCATTAGACCTTCCAAAAAATTTAGGCAGTTTTCGTTCGAACTGGGACTTTTGGTTATGGGAAAAAAGGTGTATCCCAGGAGATGCCAAATATGGGGTAAAAAAATAAAAATGTTTTATTGACATATGTTCAAAACTGTATATAATAAGAATTGTAAAGGGCATATGTCAATAACCAAAAGGAGGTAGTTAGCATGCCAGGAAGAGATGGAACGGGTCCGATGGGACGTGGAGCAATGGATGGAAGAGGTTTTGGAGTTTGCGCCGGAGCAAAAGCTGTTCGTGGAGGCGCCGGACAAGGACAAGGACAAGGACAAGGACAAGGACAAGGACAAGGACGAGGACAAGGACAAGGACGGGGACGAGGACAGGGACAAGGACGGGGGAGAGGTTTTGGAAGAAATTTGGCAACAGATCCCAAAGGATTAGAAACAGAAAAAGAATTGCACGAAGAACAAAAAGAGTTACTTGAAAGCTAGGCTCAAAGTTCTTAGCTAGCAATTAGAGAGCCTATAACTAGGCAGCAAAAGCAGCAGGGGATGCTCCTGTTACTGGGGACGCTCCTGTTACTTTTTTTTGTGGCAAATGAGGAGAACGAATTATGCCAAGACCAAGAAAATGGAGAAAAGTGTGTTGCCTGCCGGAAAGCAACCGATTTGGACCACTCAACGTTCCAATTA
>JBAQLX010000115.1:0-7421 GCA_049302315.1 Desulfosporosinus sp. | reverse complement strand
CCACGTTGAATCTGTATGCAAGAAGCTCAGATATTGGAGGATGGTAACCATGTCCTTGTTTCGGGCGCTCTATGAGATACTAACTCAAAATGGCTGGGAATTCGATTTTGACAACAAAAATGAAATTATCAAACTTGAGATCCGAGGCATTAACACTAATTTCCATGCTTTCCTTCTTGTTGATGAAGAGCAGGAATCCTTACTTTGCAACACGCATATCAAACAAAAAATTCCTCTCTCCAAACGTCTTGAAGTCTGTGATTTCATGAACCGTGTGAACTATGAACTCGCCAATGGTAATTTTGAAATGGATATAGATAACGGGGAAATCAGGTATCGCACGTACCTTGATCTGGCAGATGCGGAACCTTCTAAAAATCAGGTCCTAAATATTGTTTGGAATGGTGTCCTTGGATTTGACACATATTATCCTGGATTAATGAAACTCGTATACGGGGATTACAGCGCAGAAGAGGCCGCTGCTTTTTGCACTGAGCAAGATAATTAAACATAAAGAAATTAAAGATTTGGGGAGCATATATGGCAGTAAATCCTACTTTTATTATAACCAGAATAGGAAGGCTCTCTATTTATAAACAATAATTACCTGAGTAATTTAATTTCTCTAACACATAATAAGAGTGTTTCGGTACACAAACATTTTAAAGGAGGGTACCTGTCATGGCAAACACAAATACACCAGCAGCTCAAGGCGCTTCACAGAAATTGGATCAATTTAAGTATGAAGTAGCAAATGAAATGGGCTTACAACTTGGTGGTGACCGCACTAGTCGTGAAAACGGTTCTGTCGGTGGCCAAATGACCAAACGGATGATTCAATTTGCTGAAGAACACCTCAAGGGCGGAAGCAAAATCTAGCATTGAACCGGCTTCCAAAAGGTTAAACCCGAATTGCAAATAAGAGGGATATTTGAAAAGATATCCCTCTTATATTTTGCCCTATAATAGACTCTCTTCTACAACGGTATACCCGGCATCTTCAATAGCTTTAATGAGTTGTGTACGCTCAGCATCACCCTTTACAACGGCTTCTTTGTCCGCGAGATCAACTTTAACACTTTTCACACCACTTACCACTTGCAGCGCTTTTTCAACTCTCATTTTGCAATGGGTACAAGTCATGCCTTCAACTTTAAGAATGGTTTGGCTCATTTTTTTCACCTCCGCTTTCAGAAGTCAGAGATCAGAGGCCAGATGACCATTAACTTCTGTATGTATTATTATACTTTATCCTCTTAAGGCGCTTTCAATTGCCAGCAGAGGAAAACTAACTCAGCTCCCCCAAATTCTCTCTTTAGACTAAACCTTTAGTTTCTTGTCATATCTTCCCAACAGCAGAGAACTGGTAACTACGGACACGGAGGAGAAGGCCATAGCTAGTCCTGCCCACTCGGGCGGTAAAAGTTCCCCGGTTAAGGGATACAGGACGCCTGCGGCTATCGGGATTCCAATGGTATTGTAAATCAAGGCCCAGAAAAGGTTTTGCTTAATTTTACTGAGCGTTTTTCGTCCTAAACGAATAGCCCGTTCCACATCAAGGAGATCATTGCGGACCAACACCACATTCCCTGTTTCCTTGGCCACATCGGTTCCTGACCCGATGGCTATTCCGATATCTGCCTGGGCCAGGGCCGGGGCGTCATTAATTCCATCCCCCACCATCGCCACCTTAAAGCCCAGGTTTTGATATTTCCTGATAATATTGATCTTATCTTGCGGTAATATTTCGGCGACAACTTCATTAATTCCGACCTGCTCTCCGACCATCTGGGCGACTTTCTTATTATCTCCCGTAATCATAAAGGTCTTTAAGCCTAACTGATGCAGCCTGTTAATCGCCTCTTTAGTATTCTCTTTAACCACATCCGCTAGGGCGATGAGCCCGATCACCCGGCCACCTAAAGCAATAAAGCTGGTCGTTTTGCCCGCTTCAGCCAAGCGCTGAAAATCCTGTTCAGCTTCCTGAACATCTACCCTGTGCAAGTGCATCAGCTTAATGTTGCCAATGAGTAACGTCTGCCCTTCCAAGGCGCAGGTAACACCATAGCCCCCCTCTTCTCGATAATTTGTCACTTCTTGAATGGCCAGCTGTTCCTGCTTAGCCTCGGCAACAACCGCCTGGGCCAAGGGATGAATGGAGGGATTTTCACCTGCTCCGGCAATTTTGAGAACATCCTGTTGCGAATACAAAGCATAGGCTATTATATCCGTTACTTCGGGAGTTCCTTTGGTCAACGTCCCCGTTTTATCAAACCCAATCACTTGTAAGTGCGCAATCCCTTCGAGTACAGCCGCGGATTTGAATAAGATACCGCAGTTTAACCCTACCCCGCTGCCCACCATAATAGCTGTAGGAGTAGCCAGCCCCAAAGCACAGGGACAAGCGATCACCAAAACAGCTATTGCAGCTGTAAAGGCAAAAACGAACGTACTTTGCAACGCAAAATACCAGCCCAAAAAGGTAATAAGCGCTAATAAGACCACCGTAGGCACAAAGTAATTGGCAATGGTATCCGCCAGGCGTTGAATCGGAGGTTTTACCCCTTGGGCATCTTCCACCATTTTGATGATCCCGGAAAGTACCGTATCCTTTCCTGTTTTGGTCGTTTTTACTTTAATACTTCCTGAACGATTAATCGTCGCCCCGATCACAGGATCTCCCACTCCCTTATCGACGGGAATAGATTCCCCCGTCAGCATGGCCTCGTCAATGCTGGCTTGTCCTTCAATAATCTCACCGTCTATCGGTATTCTTTCTCCGGATTTAACGCTGACAATATCTCCGATTTTCAGATCTGACGCATCTACTTCCTTTTCTTCCCCATTAACAAGCAAGCGCGCTTTATCGACCTGCAACTCCAACAGTCGTTGTAAGGCCTGTCCAGCCCGCCCTTTTGCTTTGGCCTCGAGATATTTTCCAAAACGCACAAAGGTAATCAACAAGGCTGATGTATCAAAGAAATTGGGACCTGCAAAGAAAAGCGTTGGGAAGAACATATGCAACGTCGTCATCAAACTATACCCATAAGCAGCTGTAATCCCCAAGGCGACCAGGACATCCATATTGGCTGAGCGGTTTTTTAAAGCGTGGTAGGCGCCACGATAAAATGTCCAACCGGCCGTAAACTGGACAATGGTTGCTAAAGCAAGGATCGTATACATCACGGGTTTCCCCATGGGGAGATACATAAGCGGCATAATAGGCAAAGCAAGCACCGCACTTAAAATGAGCCAATTACGCTGTATGATCGCGGCACGATCGTCCTGGTCTTCATCCTTGTCCTCTAGTGGAGTATACCCAGTATCCCGCACTTGCTCAAAAATTCTTCCTATGCTAATAAGGCCTGGATCGAAATCCACCGTAACCGTTTCACTGGCGAAGTTAACCGCTGCGTTTTGTACTCCCAATGTGCCTCTGAGTTTTTTTTCTATCGCCAAGGCACAATTTGCACAAGTCATACCACCCACTTTGAATCGCTGCCTTTGTTCCCCCACTTCAAGTTCAGTGATCTTAAGCGTACCGGACACTTCCCTTGTGCCTTCCGATTTCTCCTGACGTTCAGGCTCATCAACCGGCTCTTCCATCGAATAACCGGCTTCCTCAATTTCTTGGCGAATAACAGACAAATTGACCTTATCAGGCTCCCAATCGAAGGTAGCCTTCGAATCATCTAACGACACATTAACATGCTCTACACTCGGGAATTTCTCTAAAATCTTAGTAACGTGATTGACACAGTGCCGGCAGGTCATGCCATAGACTTGAATTTCTTTTTCCTCACGAAGCGCTTGTTTCGTCATCTTTCTAACCATTCCCCTCAACGAGGCTTTTCGAATCTAATTTTAAAGTATACCCTGCCAAACTTTTAAGCCCTTATCTTTTCCTTTTAATCAAAAATTGCCTTATCGAATCATCCTTAAGATTGTTTTAAGAACCTCATCTACAACCTTTTCATCTCCTGCCTGGAGTTGCTCTTTAAAAATGGGCATAATAGACCATTTCTTTCACTTCTTAAATTATACCATTATACCGGTCTTTATTGTGGATTGTGAGTAGTATCCTCCAGAATAAAAGAGATGTTATCAAATAATACGTTCGATCACATCTCCAGAGGGATCCCTTCGTGTAGGTAGAGGAAAACAGTTATAACGTTTAACTGCTGTTTAGTTCGGTGAAAGATCTTGTTTTCTTCGATTAAACTCTTCCGTGTCAATTTCCCCTTGAGCATATCGCTCACGCAGGATCAATAAAGCGGGATCATTTTGTTTTTGCAGCATACGAACCTTTGAACCATGGCGGCGTATAAGAATTACAGCGAGTACAATGATTGCAATCCAGAAAATCAAGTGGCAGGCTAGAGGGAGCCATCCCATCCACCAGTTTTGTCCGTTTGCCATGAAACCATGGCCAAATCCGCGCATTACAGGTCCACTTCCGTACATCATTTTTTATTCCCCCCTATTTCATTCTAAGGCCTTATTACGTTCATTGAATTCCTCACTGCTGATTTCCCCCCGAGCATAGCGTACTCGAACTATGTCGAGTGCATCCTGGTGAGAATCTTTTGGAGTATGAGGATGGCAACAACCATTTTTCTTAAAATAAAAATAGGCGCCGATACAGAGCAATACTGTTAGAAAACCAAACATCGCAAACATCCTCTCTCTCCTGACCAATTTTCCTCTATCTGACCTAAATTTAGTATACAGATTTCTTGAGCTAAATATGTTATTTAGTTGTGAGTGTTTCATTAAGATTTAGTTATGATTGAAGATGGAAACAAAGGCAACACTATTTGGTACGATGGACCTAATGTCCTAATCCTCGGATAATTCCGCTGACCTGCTCAGTGGTGACAGACTAAAACTTCCCTGACCTATAAATAGAGATAAACAGCCACAGCAACAGCAGGGCAGCTATTCCAAACCCGATAGTGATAGCTGGGATCTGCCATAACAAAATAGGCTCGCGGCCTAAGGTTGAAGCAATAATGAGGGCCGCCATGACGATACTAAACGAGAGCAAAACAATACTAAAGGAAAGCTGATTCGTAATCCGATCCAATTTCCTCAGAAAAATATCAATCTCCGGAACGCTGACTTCTAAGCGAATCCGTCCTCGCTTCAAGTTTCGCATTAAATCCTTTATTTGTTTGGGAAGATCAACCAGAAGTTCACTATAGTCTGTGAGATTGTGCCAGAGCCGCCCTGCGATCGTACTTGGCCGGTAGCGTTCTTTAAGAAGCCGAATCCCAAACGGTTCAGCCATATCCATAATACTCAGTTGGGGATCGAGTTTTTCCACGATCCCCTCTAGGGTTAGTAAACACTTTGCCAATAAGGTGAAATCTGAGGGAATACGGATCTGATGACGAAAGGCGACTATAAATAGGTCACTAATCGCCTCGCCCAGACCGATCCGACTCATGGGGACATCCATGTATTTTTCCCTTAATTCATCCACATCATTGGTCAGAAGCGGTAGATTGACCTCATCCGGAACAATTCCTATTCGCAATACTGCTTTAATCACACTTTCCGTATTCCGGCGCATCATAGCGACCACCAAGGCCGCAAAGTTTTGCTTCATATCTAAGGTGAGCCTTCCGACCATGCCAAAGTCGATAAACGAGATTACACCATCGCTCAATAAAAGGATATTTCCAGGATGAGGGTCGGCATGGAAAACCCCCTCGATTAATACCTGATGAAAGAGAGCCTGAACAAGCTGTTCGGCGATGGCTTTTCGGTCATACCCCTTTATTTCGATCTCCTCAAATTGATTAAGTGTCAGTCCTTCCACAAATTCCATCGTCAGAACGGTTCGAGTTGAGTAGTCCCAATAAATCGCGGGGATGTGAATCATCGGATCCTTCTGAAACTGTTTAGCGATTTTCTCAGCATTTCTAGCCTCAATGCTGTAATCCAACTCATTTCGCAGCGACTTGGCAAGCTCCTCAACAACATCCCGCAATTGAAGATGTTCCATACGGTGTTCCGCCAACGTGGCCAAATCCAGAAGAATTTCCAAGTCAGTTTCGATCATGGCCTTGATCTGAGGGCGCTGTACCTTTACCGCAACCAACTCCCCGGTCCGCAACTGCGCACGGTGAACCTGACCAATGGAAGCCGCCGCCATCGCTCCCTCATCGATCCAGGAAAAAACCCCCTCCAAAGGGGAGCCAAGTTCCTCTTCGATAATCCTGGTGACTTGTTCAAAGGAAAATGAGGGAACGTTATCTTGAAGTTTTTCCAGCTCCTTCAGAATTTCTTCCGGAATGATATCCGCACGAGTGCTGGCAAGCTGTCCGATCTTGACATATGTCGGTCCAAGCTCCTCAATTACTTGGCGTATTCGCTCCCCGATCGTCAGAGGATCGATCTCCTCCGTATCGTTGAAGAGCCGTTTGGGCAGGGAAAGCATATGTAAAATCCCCATTTCTTCCACAAAGAACCCAAAACCATGGCGAGTTAGGACCTTGGCAACATCTCGATAGCGTTTAATATGGCGTATCCTTTTCCCAATCATAAAAAACGTCCCCTTTATTCATGGTTCATGGTTCGAAGATCGAACATCTCATCACGCTCATTGCACATCTGGTCCCTGGATAAATTCTTCCAAAACCTCAGCTGATTAATCAGGACAAGAAAGTTTTCCAAATACCAGGTCCACTAATAGAGGCCTGAACGCTATTCAGGCCTCTATTGGTTTATTACTTGCTTGCTTACTTGTTTTCCAAGTCTTGAATACGTTGCTCCAAACGCTCCAGATCAGCTTTGGTGGGAATATTTAAGTCCTTGAGAAGCTTTTCCAGTTGCTCATGAATACGAGCATCCATTTCTTTCTTCTCTGCTTCCCCCTTTTCGAACAACTTACGTATCAGTTCCTTGGATTCAGCAGCAGAAACATCCCCCTTTTTAACTAACTCGTCTACAAGCTTCTCAATCTGTTCCTTACTAACTACCGCTAATCCCAAGCCAAAAGCCAGCCCCTTGTTAATTAGATCTTTCATGTCAGGTTCCCCCTTTGTCCTTTTTGGTCCATATAACGATTAGCCTTCACTGATTATAATGAGCAAAACCTATTATTATTCTTGGGTCATTATGATTGTTTACTAAAACGGTCCAACTTATTTAAGAATCCTTGAAGTTTTTTAGACTAGTCAGAATGTATAACTTCACAAGGAGCTTGGAAACAACAATATCGCAGTCGCGATCGTAATTGAGTGCGTTAAGCCCACCTCCCACCTCCCTCATCCACTCAAACATCAAAAGCGAGTGCGATTATTGCTACAGGTAAACACTATCGTTATAGCCCACTCCAGCGTTGAAAAAGCGTATGTTCAATCCCAAACTGATCCAGGACTCTTCCAACCACATGATTGATTAAATCCTGAATT
>JBAQLX010000114.1:0-1692 GCA_049302315.1 Desulfosporosinus sp. | reverse complement strand
TTTGCACGAAGAAAGATAATGATTTAAAAGCCATTATGGCAGCTCACTTGGAAAAACGAGCTAGTGAGCAAGCTAGCTATTATATTTGAAAGCAAGATCATACTTTAGTATTAATATAGTCTCTTGTGGCAGCACCCACTCCAGCTTCTGTAAAACAGTAGAACGGTTAGCTCTGGAAAAGGCAGAGAACTACCTGTACATAGAAGAACCATTAAATCAAATCAAAATAATGTAAGCTTAAAATAGCCCCCACCTTGAAAAGGCGGAGGACTATTTTTGCTTTATTTACGGAATTTACATGATATCAATATGGATTGAGGGCATATTTTTTAACAATTTCAACTACACAGTAAATGATAGCGCTAGAATTTACTTCCCATGAATTATTTGAGTACAGCCACGCCTTTCGTCCGATCATAAATGGCTTTATAGACCTTGGGGATGAGTTATACCATATAATCTGCTATAATTATTATATGGAGCAATACTTTATGATTGATTTTAGATTAAATGGAGTGATTTAATGCAGGAGGAAAAAACTATTAAAGTTGGATTCGGTTTTGCAACTGGAAGAAAGAGTTTTCAAAAGGTGCTGCGAACCTATATTCACACCTGGAAGGAATCCGGTTTAGTAGAAAACAAAAGGATCAGTTTAAATCTTTTTGTCGCCTATGACCTTGATTATCATAAAACTAAAATAACGGATTACACCAATGTACACCCAGAACTAGTCGAGCAGATTGATAGTAGTACATTTATTGGAAGCAAAGATAGAAAAGAAGAAATTAACTATCTAATTCGAGAAAACGTCATCAATCTTAATGAAGTGCGCATGATTTTTGGCAGAGGGTATGCAGGCAAGCGTAACGCTGTGCTATATAACGCTATCAAGCAAAAGATGGATTATCTGCTTTTTCTGGACGACGACGAATATCCGATGGCCGTAACCAAGACGCGCAATACTGCAATTTGGGGAGGTCAGGAGGTTCTGACGAACCATCTTAGTTATCTCAATCAAGCGGACATCACTCACGGACATCACTGTGGTTATATATCACCAATTCCCTATATGGAATTTAATGATACTATGACCGAAACGGATTTCCGATCTTTCATTGAGGCTATCAGTAATGATATCATTAACTGGGATACCTTGAAAACCATTATGGAAAACGGCGGGGTAACATATGCTGATACAACAATATTGACTAGCGATGATGCGATAGAGGTGCCTGAGATAAACCATGCCAAATTCATCTCAGGCGCTAATCTGGGTATTAACCTCACCGATTCTCGCCGTATTTTCCCGTTTTATAATCCGCCGGGAGCTAGAGGAGAGGATACTTTTTTAAGTACTTGTCTAAGCGACCGAAAAGTTTTGCGCGTGCCGTGCTACACTTTCCACGATGGGTTTTCTACCTATAATCATCTTTTAGAAGGTGTTCTTCCCATCAACTTAAAGTTCATCAAAGCTGATACCGAACAGATTACCACTCGCTTTTACAATGCCTGTATAGGGTGGATTCGTTATAAGCCATTACTGCTATATATCACACAGCGGGATCGTTATGAAGAAAAGATTGAAGAGATGCGGGAACAGCTTAACGAAACATTGCCTAAAATCTGCGCATATTTTGGAGAGCCGGATTTTATTAAAGTCTTTGCTGAATTGGAGAAATACCATAAAAATGT
>JBAQLX010000113.1:0-4479 GCA_049302315.1 Desulfosporosinus sp. | reverse complement strand
TCCACAGCCCCAGCGACCGGATTAAACAGCAAATTCCGAGAGCAGTCATACAATTTAGTCTTAAAAATTTTATCGCAATTCACAAAATAAATTTTCTCCAAAAGCAGGACTCTAGCCGGTCAATGTCGAATAATATTATCGGACAAAATACCAACGAAAGGAAAATGAATGGAGAACCGCATAAGACCGGAAATAACAGAAGATAGAGTGGAGCAAATCCGACGAGTCATCAGGGGAAACCCCGCATGGAACCGCACGCAAATATCGCAATTCATTTGTCAAATGTGGCGCTGGCAGGCCCCAAACGGGAAATTGAAAGACATATCCTGCAGAGACATGCTGCGTGAACTTGATAAAGCTGGCAGGATAAGGCTTCCCGCGCCGCTTAAGGCATCACGTTCGGCCGGCGGCGCGGACGTGATCAGGCATATTGAGCATGACACTACGCCAGTCATAGGACCGTTGCCGGAGCTGCGCCCCTTGCGCATAGAAAACGTGAATTCAGGCGCGGAGTTGGCTGCGTTCAAATCATACATAGACCAGTACCACTACCTCGGGTTCGACCGGACAATCGGCGAGAACATGAAGTACATGGTGTATAGCCGGGACGGGCAGCCGTTGTCATGCCTGCTATTTGGGTCGGCGGCGTGGTCGTGCCGGGAGCGGGACGATTTTATCGGCTGGGACAAAGCACAAAGGGCACGCGGGCTCAGCAACATGACCAACAACACAAGGTTTCTGATCTTTCCGTGGGTCAGGGTTGCGCATCTGGCCAGCCATATATTGTCGCTGATCGCGCACAGGGTCGCGGATGACTGGCAAGTAAAATACGGCCACCCTGTTTACTGTCTTGAAACCTTTGTGGAAGTGGGGCGTTTCCGGGGTGTTTCTTACCGGGCCGCAAACTGGATCCATGTAGGGAGCACAACGGGGCGCGGCCGTGACGGCGGGCACAAGCACGCCATATTACCCATAAAAGACATTTATCTTTATCCTCTGACGAAGAATTTCAAGGGCGGCATTGGCGGCGGCAGGTTTTTCAAAAGCACAACCGACGGGAGGCGTTTTATGAAGCTCGATCCCCCCATCAAAGCGGAGTGGTTTTATACAGATGAAAGCGAAAAGACCAAAATCAACTGGTTTTGTTTTGAATATGCCCTTGAGTTTTATACCTTCATCATGAAAAGCAAAGCTATGCAAAAATACTGTGCAAGGAATTCCAGCGAGGAGGTCGCAGCTTTTTGCGCCCATTTTGCAAAGCAGATGCAGAAAAGCGTCTACGACTGGTTGGCCGGAGTCACCCCAGCAGTCGTCATAGACGAAGAATATATCGCGGGTTATTACCCCAAAAACACACAGCGCCAGAATAAGGTTTTCATTGAAGTGGCCGGGGAAGCTTGGGACAACTTGCTATCGGCCTGCGGGACGTGCCCGGTACGCTGTATCAGCGAACGGGAGAAAAGAAGCGAATTTTTCGACCGCTATGCATTAGGCGGATACGGGGGTGCCGAATGAAAAATGAAATGTTGCAAAAACAGATTAAAGACTTGAAGGCCAGACTGTCAAATTTTTCGGTAAAAAGGGAAATGTCCGAAGAATTGCTCCATGAAAAGATCACCTCTCTTTCAAAGGAACTCCGCGCCAAAGACGATCAGATCAAGATGCTGCAACACTACATAGCGGACCGAGAGAAAAAAGTTGATGAGTTGATGGGAACATTATCCGCCAGAGACAAGGAGATCGAAAAACTTAACGATGAAGTAGCGGCGCTACGTGATCAGAGAGACAAATTCAAGGCCATGCTCAGCAAGGACAGCGCCAATTCCAGCAAGCCGCCGTCAACAGACGGGTTCCGGAAAGCGAAGGCCTCAAGCCTACGCCAGCAGAGCGGCAAAAAGCCGGGCGGGCAATTCGGGCATCCCGGCCACACCATTAAGTATTTCCAGAACCCTACTAAAATTATTGATAAGAAACCGGAAGGCATATGCCCGTGCGGCGGCGTGATTCAATGCGGGGACGAATACACTCCTAAACAGGTGGCGGACATCCGGGTTGTCGTTGACGTTGTTGAAGAAAGGGTGTACAGCGGCCGGTGCGAACATTGCGGCAAGACCTATCAGGGTGAGTTTTCCGAGGGGTTTGTCAACCCTGTGCAATACGGTAGCAATGTGAAAACACTCATCGCACTTCTCAACGGATACGGGAACGTCACGGTCAACAAAACGGCGGATATCTTGAATGGCGTCAGCGGCGGCGCTTTACGTTTGTCGGAAGGCACGGTGGTGAATTTCCTGAAAAGCCTTGCTGAAAAAATGCAACAGCCGCTGGAAATCATAAAACAACGGCTCATCCAATGCAATGTCCTAGGGGCGGACGAAACCGGCTGCCGTGTCAACGGGAAGCTGAACTGGATACAGGTGTTTTCCAACAGCCAGTATACGCTGTTCGGGTTCAACAAGAAGCGCGGCGACCTTTATGCCGATGGTATGGATATTCTGGATTTGTTCACCGGTGTCCTTGTGCATGACCATTTCAAATCTTACTATGGTTACACGCTGATGACCCATGCCGAATGCAACGCTCATATCCTGCGCTATCTGCAGGCCGTCATCGAAATCATGAAACATCCGTGGGCAACTGACTTGGCGGAACTTCTCAGGGATACAAACAAACTGAAAAAGCAATATCTGGCCCTGGGCCAGAACTCCATGGATGAAAATGAACTGAACTCCATCTCAACCCGTTACGATGATATCCTTGAGTCTGGGAAAGCACAATACGCAGCCGCGACGGAAAACAAGAAAAACATCTCCTATTTCAACGACGAGCGCCTCCTCCTGACCCGGCTTGGAGAATACAAGCAGGAGCATCTGCGTTTCCTTACAAATTTTGATGTGCCCTTTGATAATAACGGTTCTGAACGCGGAGCCCGCTTCTTCAAAGGCAAGTTGAAGGTTGCGGGTTGCTTTCGCTCCGAGGAAGGAGCCGAAAATTACGCGAAAATTGCCAGCATTATCTCAACGCTGAAAAAGCAAGGCGCCAATGTATATTTGTCGATTAATGATATTTTCAATGGAATCCTTCCTTCCTTTGATTTTCAACACACCATTGACAGTGGGTGATTGGAACAACTGCAAATTTTTTGTGGCAATCATCAAAACAGAACCCTTCATAGAATGTAACATTGTATGGGGTCCTGCTTTGTCGTGCCTTTTTTTATGCTCATTTTTTTCATAACCTTGCTGGCGCTTTCCCTAAGAACTTTTTAACCCCTGAATAGTTACAATAATTGCGACCTGTGCGGAATATATTAACCAATTATTAACACTAATGACAATTAATGGCTGAACAACCTAACTATAATACAATATGATGGTACTCAGAGCTATATCTTGACGGGGGTAATCTGAGTATGAAGATGAAAATAACAGTTGAAATTGAAAATGCCGATGGTCTAATGCAGAGCTTGCCACTGAAGAATACTTTAGCGAGATGTCAAAAAAAAATTACCACAAAAGCCGAAGGACGAGACGGAGTAACAGTCAATGAAGACGACTCCAGATACAAACTGGACACAGGAATTGGACGGATGGATGTCGTCACTCATCGTGCAGCAAATGGGGATCGTACAGTGTTTAACGCCAAAGTTGACGTTTTCCCAAAGATTGGACCCAACGAGAGGTATCGCTCTTCATGTTATGACAATTTAGAGTTGAGATTGGTTACCTTTATGTCTTATCGCAAAACCGTAGAGGTTATGAATCATCTAAGATGGCAGGATGATGTCGATTTAATAAAATCCCGTACCTTAGCCGATGCAGTGGTAAGGGAAGGTGCAAAAATCACAGATTACATGGAGGCTAAAGCGAAAAAAGTCCTCATCCAGCATCAGTTTGATGAAAAAAGTGGTAAACCAAAGGAACTTCATGTTCTTGAAACAGCCGTGGAATGTTCGAAAATCCCGACATTTCCTGCTGATGAAGTAAGCAAAGTGATCGATGAATACAATGAAGGAAAGGAAAAAGATCGTCAAATTGACGCGACACAAATCGATGAAGTGTTTGAAAATCCAGCCTGTAGTGTTAATATCTCGGTGGATGATGTGGGTGTAACAGAACAAAAGGCTAACGGACGTTGTAAGGGCTCTGTCCCCAAGGAGTCAAAACATTATGTCCAAAATACCGTAATACACATCCAACAAGGACTTAATAAGTATCTCCTTGATGGGCTTGGAATCGGGAAAACGCTGATCTTACTAACGTCATTTTTACTGCACAATGACCTGCTTACTAACAAGACTCTCATGTTTTTCACAGATGGTGCAGTCGACATAAAGAATGCTATCAAGGACGTCTATGGATGGAGACCCTATCAAATCATCCTGGATTGGTATCATTTGAAAAAGAAGTGTAAGGAACAATTGAGTATGGCTTTGAAAGGACGCGAGATACGAAACGATGTGCTGAAGCAAGCGCTTGC
>JBAQLX010000112.1:0-2083 GCA_049302315.1 Desulfosporosinus sp. | reverse complement strand
TATCGAAGACTTGAAACTCCTCCGGGAAAAACAAAACATCACGCTCAATGATTTTATTGACCGTGATGTTATAGGGTATGCAATAACTACAGACCAAATGTGCATTCAGATTTTTTATTTACGTCTTGGCAAGTTGCTGGCACGCGATAGTTTCATTTTCCCTTATTATGAAGAACCTGAAGAAGCTTTCATCTCTTTTGTCGCTCAATTCTATATTGAGCGGGCAGTATGGCCTCCGGAGATCTTGCTTCCACCGCTTGAATCCCCCGTCTTAGCAAGCCTATTTCTTATCACCATTCCTCAAAAAGGAAAGAAACGAGATCTGGTACAGATGGCGATGTCCAATGCTCAGACCACCCTTCACGACCATATTTCACTCGAAGTTCGCCAACAATCGGAAACCCAACTGGCTCTGGCCACACTCGGGGAGCTCTTAAACATACCTGTTCCTGGTAGAATCGAAGCTTTTGACATTTCCAATACAGGCGGGACACATAACGTTGCCGGTATGGTTCAATTTATCGAGGGCAAACCCCAGCGCCAAGGATACAGAAAATATAAAATCCAACTCCAGGAAACGTCCGATGATACGGCTGCCATGGGACAGGTTGTCCTGCGCCGCTATGCACGGTTGGTTTCGGAAAACGGTTCTCTGCCGGACTTGATTTTAGTTGATGGGGGTAAAGGCCAAATCCATGCGGCTTCCAAGGCTCTAAAGGAACTCAACTTAACGATTCCCGTCGCCGGAATGGTTAAAAACGACCGACACCAAACCCACGGGCTCTTGGATCAATCAGGTAATCCGGTCGCTTTACCCAAAAGTCATCCCACCTTTTATTTACTCGGTAGGATCCAGAATGAGGTCCATCGCTTTGCCATCACGTTTCATCGTCAACAACGGGCTAAAAACATGACCCTCTCTGCTCTCGACGGCATCCCGGGTATAGGGCCAAAACGCAAACAACTACTGTTACGTCATTTTTCATCGCTTGACGACATTCAGCGTGCAAGTATCGAAGATCTCCAGGCAGCCGGGTTACCCCAAAGCACAGCCGCAATGATCAATCAATATTTCCGCGCAACACCCTTACCGGCGCCGTTGGAAAAGGAGAAATCTTCTTATGATTCTGAATTACAGAGTTGAATTATGTCGGAAGTGTTACTTTAAACGAACCCACAAATGCTCAGTTTCAGATTCTTACATTCAAAATACTTTATTCTCCATGACAAAACCAAGTGGGGAATGTCTCAAATATAAACCAATTCCCTGGTTACCAGAACTTTAAATATCTACGCAGGATTTATTCATTGAACCATGATTATGTTAATCTCTATTATTAATTTGAAAGGCTAATAATTGGCGCAGGAATACGGCCTCCACGATTCACAAACATTTTTGATGAGAAGGGATGGATGTCCATCACTGGCGCTCCGCCTAACAAGCCTCCGAATTCTACGCGATCGCCTGCTTTCTTACCAATAGCTGGGATAACTCGAACTGCTGTTGTTTTTTTGTTGATCATCCCAATCGCAGCTTCATCAGCGATAATAGCCGCAATCGTTTCAGCGCTCACATCCCCAGGCAGCGCAATCATATCTAAACCAACAGAACAGACACAGGTCATCGCCTCTAGTTTATCAAAAGTCAGGGCCCCCTCTTCCACAGCTTTTACCATTCCCGCATCCTCCGAGACAGGTATAAATGCTCCGCTTAACCCCCCAACGTGAGAAGAAGCCATGGCGCCTCCTTTTTTAACCGCATCATTAAGCAAGGCCAAGGCGGCGGTTGTTCCATGCGTTCCACAGCGTTCAAGGCCCATATTTTCGAGAATTTCTGCAACACTATCTCCAATTGCAGGGGTTGGCGCCAGCGAAAGATCAACAATTCCGAAAGGTACATTTAGGGCCTTCGATGCTGCTCGCCCAATTAACTCTCCCATCCGGGTGATTTTAAAGGCTGTTTGCTTAATAAGATTGGAAAGCTCACTAAAATCGGCTTCAGGGTATTTTTTCACAACCTTGGCCACAACCCCAGGGCCACTGACGCCCACATTGATCACACACTCTGGTTCCCCGACACCAT
>JBAQLX010000111.1:0-3273 GCA_049302315.1 Desulfosporosinus sp. | reverse complement strand
TGTGTTCTGCCAAGTCAAATCTCCACCTTTAAAAAAACGCTCCATCTGTGATGAAGAGATATTTGAGTAAAAATGGGTTCATGATTTTGCCGTGATCTCAGCCACAAAACTTCGATACACGATGCAGGGAGGTATGATATAATTAAAATGACACATTCAAATTATCGCCGGAGGGTACTTTTCCTTTTCCAGCAGGATTATCTGTAAAAAGGGGTAGAGAAATGAGCCTCATCAATAAACCTCATGACAAATTTTTTAAAGAAACGCTCAGTGATATCCAGACGGCCAAGGACTTTCTGCAAAACTATCTGCCTCAAGAAATCCTTGAGATCATAGACCTAGAGACCATAACCCCGCAAAAAGACAGTTATATTGAAAAAGAGCTGGAAGAAACCTTTTCTGACCTGTTATTCTAAACAAAAATCAAACATAAGGACGGTTATGTTTACTTTCTTTTTGAACACAAAAGCTACCCGTCCAAAAAGATAGCCCTTCAGTTGTTAAAATATATCCTGAAAATCTGGGAGCAAAAAACAAGCGACCGGCCAACTGACAAACTGCCAGTAATCATCCCTTTGGTGGTATATCACGGAAAAGCTAACTGGAACGCCGCCTTAAAGCTATCGGGAATAATAGAAGATTATGAGCAGCTTCCTCAAGCCATTACAAATTACATTCCGGACTATGAATACATACTCTATAACATATCCCGCTCTAACAGTGAAGAAATAAAGGGCAGTATCAAGCTTCAGATATTTCTAAAAATATTAAGAGACATCTTTGAACAGGATTACACGGAATTTCTGAAGACTTTGAAAGAATCTATTCTGGCCTTGGATCAGCTGGAAAAACAAGAAAATGGCCTAGAATACTTTGAGACCTTTATACGATACATCATGAATGCCAGAAATGATCTGGAACTTCAGACAGTGTATGAAATGGCAAAAGAGATTTCCTTAGAAAGGAGTGAAGTGGTTATGACTATCGCCGAGAAGCTAATCACAGAAGGCATGGAAAAAGGCATGGAAAAAGGTAAGCTGGAAGTGGCGGAAAATTTGCTTGGATTAGGCGTGGAAATCGATAAGATCATTAAGGCGACAGGACTAACTGAGGATGAAATAAAGAAATTGATGAATTAAAGGCGCGGGAGCATATTGCCCTAGGCTGAAGCTATGTTACTTAATGAGAAACGATTCTTGGTGTGAAGCGTAGGCAGCAAGTGCAAAAGCTGTGTGATTGAGCCTCGAAAACCCTTAATTGTTGCTCGGGTCGGAAAAGGCCTTCGAAGTTCGTCTTCGGGGGTCGTCTTTTCCTCCCATAGGGGACTGGTACTTCCCGAATATTGTCGAACCATTTTAGACCATGTTCGGCTCGAGTTCGACAGTTAAGGTAAGCGAATGTATAACCACAATTCTCCAGCCCTTCGACAAATTTCAAAGGCATAACCTTTATATGTATGCTAAAATAAGGAAAAAGGCTGGAGAGGGGAAGATGTTATTGCCGAGGAAAGCGCGTATTTGGTATCCGGGAGCTAATTATCATATCATGTGTCGCGGGAATCATAGGCATGACATTTATAAAGATGATGAGGATAGGCAGGTCTATCTCACTCTCCTTGGAGAAACTAGGAAAGAGTATAATTTTTACTTGCATTCATATTGCCTTATGACAAATCATGTGCACTTACATATAGAAACTGCGGACATTAACATTAACATAAGCATAATCATGAAAAGGATAAACTTGCTATACGCTCAGTTTTTTAATAATAAATATAACTTTGTAGGACATCTCTTCCAAGATCGTTTTAAGTCTGAACTTATTGAAACTTATCAGTATCACTTGGAAATTGGTAGATATATACACTTAAACCCTGTACGGGCTAATATGACTGAGCTGCCGATCGATTACACCTGGAGCAGTTATCGTGTTTATATGGGTATTCGGCAGGACTCACTTGTCACTACCGAGAAGACCTTGGGCTACTTTTCTGAGCCAAGGGTTGATCGTTATCGCCTGTATGTAGAGAGCGAATTATCGAGAATTGGGGTTCATACAGAAGTGGAAGCCGGTGCTCGACACAATTCCTCCGGTTCCCTACGGAATTGTGTCGGGGTCGTATCCCCACACAATATCCCCACACAATGGAGAAAGATTCTGACAAATTAAATGTTACACAACGCGAGAGAGCTTCGGTATGGAAACAGAAGGAATATAAAAGATTAGATGCTTTTCGTTCGGTGAAGGGCTTTTTTGCGTTCAAAATGGTCGGAAAATTTGAATTAGAACTAGGAATGAATAGGAAAATAGGAAGACATGGCGAATATATAAAAAATAGGAAGCTCTAGTGGAGGGGAAGAGATGGCGAAGAGAGGAGGTTCATTAGAATGGCGACCATTTGTCGTTCGTTTGCTTTATCTGGCATAAACGCTTATTTGGTGACTGTGGAAACAGTGACGCTTCATGGACAGCCCTCAGTAAATATAGTTGGTATGGGGGATACAGCGGTTAAAGAGGCTGCCCACCGCTTGGAGGCATCCTTGACCTATGGGCGTTTTGAGTTTCCGAAGCTCAAAGTGGTGATCAACTTAGCGCCGAGCGGAGTCAAGAAGAGTGGCTCTCATTTTGATCTGGCGATGGCAGTAAGTCTTTTGCAGGAGGCGGGACAAATCCTGGTCGATCCAGAAATGCTCTCAGATTCCGCGTTTATCGGTGAGTTATCCCTCAATGCAGAGCTGCGTTCAGTGAGTGGAGTACTCCCGATGGTCATAGCCGCTAGGGAAAACGGAATGAAGCGTCTTTTTGTCCCAATTGAAAATTATCGTGAGGCGAGTCTTGTTAAAGGTTTGGATATCTATGCGTTTAAATCACTAGTTGAAGTCGTTGATTACTTACAGGGAAAACAAGAGTATTTCCCGCCGCACTTTGAAGAAGTGGAAAGATTATTCAATTCCTATGAGGACCTTGATTTTGCTGATGTTCGAGGGCAAAATGTACTGATCGAGTATATTGTTTCGGCCGTGGCTGGAGGGCACAATATCCTCATGATTGGTTCGCCAGGCTGTGGGAAATCTATGATAGCGAAACGGATTTCAACCATTATGCCCGAACTTAGTGAGGAAGAAGCTCTTGAGATTACGAGAATCTATAGTGTTACTGGATATTTACGTGAACGAGGGAGTTTGATAACAGAACGTCCCTTTAGGTCGCCGCATCATAATGCTTCGATGAATTCACTCGTGGGTGGGGGAAGCCCCGTCGTTCCAGGAGAAA
>JBAQLX010000110.1:0-4303 GCA_049302315.1 Desulfosporosinus sp. | reverse complement strand
CACATCAACATCACGATCAAACCTTTAATTCTAAAATATAGAATCATAACATAAAAATCGAGCTTCGAGCTTCGAGCCTCGATCCTCGAATTTGGGGGGGTAACCATGGCAGACGTAAGCGCAGCTCAAGTAAAAGAGCTTCGGGAACGTACCGGGGCAGGCATGATGGATTGCAAAAAAGCACTTGTACAATGTAATGGTGATATTGAAAAGGCCTGTGATTTTTTACGCGAGAAAGGACTTGCGGCCGCTGCCAAAAGGGCAGGGAGGATTGCAGCCGAAGGGACCGTTGAGTCCTATATCCATGGCGGGGGACGCATTGGCGTGCTGCTTGAAGTGAACTGTGAAACAGACTTTGTGTCTCGCGGGGATGAATTCAGAACGTTAGTTCGCGATCTTGGATTGCATATAGCAGCGTCGAACCCACAATATATGAACAAAGAAGATGTGCCTTCAGAAGTACTCCAGCATGAGAGAGATATCTTAAAAGCGCAAGCTCTCAATGAAGGAAAGCCTGAGAAGATAATTGAAAAGATGGTAGAAGGTCGGATCGAAAAGTTCTATAAAGAAGTTTGTTTAATGGATCAAGCTTTCGTCAAAGATCCGGATAAGAGCATCCGCGAATTGGTGCTCGATAAAACCGCCAAAATCGGTGAGCGCATTGTTGTTCGTCGGTTTACTCGTTATGAGTTAGGTGCAGGTCTTGAAAAACGACAAGATGATTTTGCAGCAGATGTTATGAAAGAAATGAAACGATAAGTAACTTGGACAATCCATCTAGAGAACACACTGGTGTTCTCTTTTTCGAATGTGAGAGGATTTCTCTCTCCAGGCGTGGAATTAGATTGAGGGAGGTTAATCCATGGAAAAACCACATTATAGTCGACTGGTCCTTAAGATTAGCGGGGAAGCGCTTGCAGGCGCTCAAGGCTTTGGACTTCAACAGGATATGCTGGTTTCCGTTGCGGCTCAGGTGGCGGAAATTCGAGGTATGGGGGTTGAAGTTTGCGTGGTTGTTGGCGGCGGAAACTTATGGCGTGGCATTGCGGGAAGCGCCCAAGGGATGGACCGTGCGACCGCTGATTATATGGGCATGTTGGCAACAGTGATGAATGCCTTGGCTTTGCAGGATGCTTTGGAAAAGGCGGGGTCAGATACCCGTGTCTTATCGGCTATCGAAATGCGACAGGTTGCCGAGCCTTATATTCGACGTCGAGCGATTCGACATATGGAAAAAGGACGCATTGTGATTTTTGCAGCTGGAACAGGCAATCCCTACTTCTCGACGGATACAACGGCTGCTTTAAGGGCCGCTGAGGTCGAGGCTGAAGTCATTTTGATGGCTAAACGGGTGGATGGGGTTTACGATTCTGATCCGCTTAAGAATCCCCAAGCCAGGAAGTTTGATCGTTTAAGTTATCTCGATGTCCTCAGCAAAGGATTAGGAGTGATGGATTCCACTGCCACCTCACTTTGTATGGACAATAATATTCCGGTCATAGTCTTTGACCTGACGACTTGGGGTAATATTCGAAGGGTTATCATGGGTGAAGCCATTGGAACTTATGTGGGGAGGGATAGTTAATGATCTCTGAGGTGCTTAGAGACGCAGAAGAGCGGATGCTTAAAGGGATTGATGTCTTACGGAGAGAGTATGCCACAATTCGGGCAGGCCGCGCAAATCCGAGTATTTTGGACAAGGTTATGGTCGATTACTATGGCGCTCCTACTCCTATTAACCAGCTTGCCAATATCTCTGCTCCTGAACCAAGACTGCTAGTTATTCAGGCTTGGGAGAAATCCGTTCTGCCTGCTATTGAAAAGGCAATCATGAAATCAGATCTAGGGCTGAATCCGTCAAGCGATGGGATAGTGATTCGCTTGATTATTCCCCAACTTACGGCTGAGCGGCGCGTGGAATTGGTCAAAAAAGTAAAGAAAGAGGCGGAGGAAGCGCGTGTCGCAGCTCGTAACGTACGTCGAGATGTCAATGATAGGCTTAAGAAACTGGAGAAAGATCACGAGGCCTCCAAAGACGAGATCAAGAGGGCCCAGGAAGATGTTCAAAAGATGACAGACAAGATCATAAAAGAAATTGAATATGTCATGAAAACTAAGGAAAGTGAAATCACTGAAGTATGATGCAAGGTTTACTCGGTCGAAATTGGAACGAGGCAAAACTTGAACTTGAACGCATGGGTAAACCTTACACTTTTCAAATCTCGCGCCCTCATGGTAAAATGGAAGCGTGGGGAAGTTGCCGTGTAATCCGCGTTAGAGAATTCGACGATCGTGTGGAGGTTGTCTTGGCGCATGAAAAATTTTCACCAAGGCAGCCATAGACCCCTTGCTCGAAGTTCGAAGTTCGATGATCGAGGTTCGATATTAGGCTCCGAACCACGAAAGCATGAACCATGAACATCGAGTAGGGGGTTTTTTCGAGGTTCGAAGTTCGAGGTTCGAATATTGAAGTTTGAATATTGAAGTTCGATGATCGAGGTTCGAAGTTTAAGATCTGAGGGCTTATACCCGAAGTTCGAACCACGAATCTCGAATATCGAACCTCGAGTATGGGGGTGGTAATTATGTGGTTCAAACCTTGGAAACAAAATAAAGTAGAATCAATAGACCAGGTTGCTACGGACCGCCTCCCTCGTCATATTGCCATTATCATGGATGGAAACGGACGATGGGCTCAGAAGCGAGCGCTTCCTCGTTCAATGGGGCATCGGGCGGGTGTTGAGGCTTTACGAGAGATTGTTAGGACATGTTCTAAACTGAAAATTCAGGTCTTGACTGTTTATGCGTTCTCTACTGAAAATTGGAGAAGACCCAAAGATGAAGTGGGAGTACTGATGACATTGCTCACAGAGTACCTGAAAAAGGAACTCCTTGAGCTGCATCAGAACAATGTCATCATTCGTACTATGGGGAAAATAAATGACCTACCGCTGGAAGCACAACACGAATTAGCACATGCGATGGAGAGTACTCGTGATAATACGGGTCTTATTCTTAACCTTGCTCTAAATTATGGCGGGCGAGCTGAGATTATCGATACAGTAAAGAGTTTGAGTAAAGAGGTCTTAAGCGGAAAGATGCGAATCGAAGAGATAGATGAGCAACGCTTTAGTGAATCACTCTACACCCGAGGGTTACCGGACCCAGATATGCTGATTCGAACCTCAGGCGAAATAAGGTTAAGTAACTTCTTACTCTGGCAGTTGGCCTATACAGAAATTGTTGTAGTAGAAGAGCTTTGGCCAGATTTTGGTCAAAAGGCTTTAATTGAAGCGATTAAAGCGTACCAGAAGCGTGATCGTCGTTTCGGTGGAATACATACAAATTGAGGAGAGCACATGCTTACTAGAACAATCAGCGCCTTGATTGGTGCGCCGCTTTTCTTAGGACTTATCTATATGGGCGGTGGATATACTGCATTTTTGGTTGCTGTGTTAACGTTATTGGCATTGCGGGAATTTATGCTAATTGGTGAACAGATGGGTATCCGCGCTTGGTCTAAACTAACGACGCTGGTTACGGTTGTTTGGCTGATTAGTTTGTTGATCGGCGGGGCAGAATGGATGTTGCCAGTTCTTGTTTTCTGGTTTCTCATCGGACTTGGGCGGCTTGCCTTAAATTATCCGAGGATGTCTCTGTTAGAAGTAAGTTTTAATTTGATAGCGGTCTTTTATTCGGTCGTCTTATTATCCCATCTTTATTTGCTTCGTCAGCTTCCAAGAGGAATGGAATGGACTTTTCTGACAATTTTTTTGGTCTGGGCTACGGATATGGGTGCATACCTTATAGGGAGACGATTTGGAAGCCATCTTTTAGCCTGCCTGGTTAGTCCGAAAAAAACTGTGGAAGGTGCGCTTGGAGGATTATTGTTTAGCATTGCAGTGGCCTTAGTGTTCTGGCGCATTGTCGGCGGAGCTGCTTGGATTATGTATATCAGCTTGGCTGTTATTATCGGAATCAGCGCTCAAATTGGTGATTTGTTCGAGTCTGCTTTGAAGCGCAGCGCCGGGGTTAAGGATTCCGGAAAACTTATTCCAGGGCATGGTGGGATCTTGGACCGTTTCGATAGTCTCATTTTTGCACTTCCCTTAGTGTATTATGGGGTAAAATTACTTTTGTGAGGTGAAAAAGTTGAGTATCCAGAAACACCCTCTATGGGCAAACCTAAACAGGCTCGCGGTGGTAACAATGGGGCTTGTCATATTGAAAGCCTTTACATATCTATTCCAAGATTTTTTGCCTGTTTTCGGTGAAGTCATCTCCAAGACGTTTAGCGCCTTTT
>JBAQLX010000109.1:0-2527 GCA_049302315.1 Desulfosporosinus sp. | reverse complement strand
GTAAATCCCTCCATTTCTTGAGTACTATTAATAACTCTGGAGGGATAGTGAATCAAGTATAGGGAATGGTGCCTGCAACCACACAGGTCGATTATTTTCAGGAATCCGATGTGTACTGTCGGATTTTTTATTTAACAATTTTACTGGCATCTCCGCCGCTATATATTACCCTTCTAACTTCCATTACACCCTCAATAACAACATAGTAGACTGTAAAATTATCTACATAAATCCGATAATAGGGGTTCTTCCTTTTTCTATTTGACTGAAATAGTTCAAAAGATAACGGCCAATTCAATCTTTCAACTATTGCATTGCATTTTCGATTCTTTTCACCAGATTCATTGCCCCGTCTGGATTATGAAGCTTAAATACTATATAATCTACAATTTCATTTAGGTCTTGTTCATATCTGGGAATGTATCTCAGCGAATATTTACCGCCTTGCATTAATTCTTGCCCTCACCCTTGAAAAGACTTCATCGTGGGTATATCTTACATCGGTTAAATCCGCCTCTCGATCAGCTGCATCAAGTTTAAGTTCCAGATCATCGGTTAACTCCGCATATTTTTCAAGACTTAACACAACCATAGACCCATAACCGTTTTTAGTTAAATATACTGGTCGTCCTTCCTTAACAACAATATCTTCAATCTCCGGGAACTTATTTCTTAAATCTGAAACCGGTCTGATTCGAATCATCATTATCACTTCCTCAGCGTTTTGTTATCCTAATTATATCTTAATTTTATCATCACATCAATATATACATCAGCCAAAACAGTGAAATGAGGTGGTCATAAGAATCATGAACTGTGAAGAAATTTCAATGGTAGAATAAAACAGCGGATATAAAAAGGAAGGACAAGCACTCTCCAGGAGTACTTGTCCTTTCTATATCTGAAAATCCACATTAATCGTTTTTTGCCTGGAATTATCCCGACTTTTTGGCCAGCGCCGCATGGACCGCTTTAACTAAGTCCCCCTTGGTCAAGCCATATTTCTCCAGCAGTTCCTACGGACGCCCTGACTCGTCACATTGTACTTAGAAAACACAGGGTTCATAGTGTTCCCTACCCCGGCACTTCCTCTTACAGGCGTTTGACAGCTAAACCCTGGTAACACGTTACAAAAGCAAGAAAAAAAGAAGCCGTTCAAAAGTTCAGCAAACTTATGAACGACCTCTTATAATTAAAATCCGAAATGAGAGTACCAAGCGGCAATAATATCCGCGCGGTTAGAAAGAATATACCGGCTAATTTTTTTCAAATCTTTAGCAGGAATTTGGCTGTTATTATGTTCAAGCTGGATACCATCTTTGATAATCCAAAACTTTGTCGCGTTTTCGGTAGGTGTACCCTTTGAAACATGTAGGTGAGGCAGTTCATTGTTTTCATTAGACCAAAAATAAAAGGCATAGCCTAGAAAATCCAACAAGGCTTTAGGCATTTTCTCCGCCGCCCTTACTGGCAAATTCCCAAATGAGAGCGGAATTATTTTTCATATACTGAACCAGATGGAACAGTTCATCTTCGCTAAAACCATACGATTTATCAAAAGAAAAATGAGGTATTTTACCTTCGGCAAAATCAAACCCGTTTTTACTATTAGGCCGTTCAAAGCGGACATGAACAACATCTAAACCATTTTCCTCGACGATTTCGCTGTGCGTCGTTATGATATTATCAACCGCTGAATAATAAAACATAATATCACTTCTTTCTGGTTTTAATAGGATCTACTGACCAACTTTCAACCGATGCCTTCGGAAACCAGCTTAAGCTGTGTCATACCGTCATGTAATATTTTACCCCATTTAACAGCATTCCGCTACCGTTCTCCACTTTTCATCCAGCATAATGCCCATACAATTCCTGCGTCGCCACAGATAATTAAATAATCATCCTTAGTCATTTTCTTTTTTGTTCACAATATTCAATATTTTCTTAAACTCTTCCAGAGAGTCCTTTTCCTTTGAATAAACGTAAAATTCGCCGTCGTACTTGAAGTTTCCGCTCTCAGGGGAATCTTTTACAGTATACTTTTGCTCATCGATATCTAGCAATAATTCCTCCGCAAGCAGTCTGTATTCAACCACTTTACTATTTACATTTAACAGGAACGGGCTACCACAACACCCACAGCCTCCAATTATTCGGCGGAACTTGTCGTTCCGCAAAGGTTCCTGGAACCTACGCGGAACGACAAAAAACAACAACTCACAAGCAGGTTCCAAATCCACTCTCATTATCCCGAATTTCCTGAATGCTTTCTGCTATCTTTTTTCAATTAACATTTTAACAGCAACTAAAATTAATAGAATTCCAAATCCTTTTTTTAGAACATACGGAGAAATATTCTGAGCAATTTTACCCCCAAACATAGCCCCTAACAATAAAGTTATACATATAATAATTCCAGCCTTAATATCTACGTTCCCTTTTTTATAATACTCCAGGAAAGCTAAGATACCAACTGGTGGTAAGAGTATTGCAAGTGAAGTTCCTTGTGCCTTTAATTGGGTAA
>JBAQLX010000108.1:0-1793 GCA_049302315.1 Desulfosporosinus sp. | reverse complement strand
GCCGTGGTGTTTATACCAGGGCAGGAAAGGGACAAAGTAATGGATTCAACCGATCGAGCCCTGCTGAATGCTATTCAAGACAATTTTCCAATCGTGATTCATCCTTATCAGATCCTCGGGAAGGCTGTGGGAACGACGGAGGAAGATGCTTTCCAACGGATTCAACGACTCCGGCAAGAAGGGATTATTCGTCGCTTAGGCGGGGTCTTTGATTCCCGGCGTTTAGGGTACTATAGTACTTTGTGTACAGCCAAGGTTCCTGAAAATAAGATCCCTAGCCTGGCTAGACTATTAGAGGGAATTCCTGGTGTAACCCATAACTATATTCGCAACCATGAATATAACGTTTGGTTCACGCTTATTGCTCGCTCGCAGGCAGTTGCGGAGAGCATACTGCAAAATATCCGTGTCGGCTTGGCAGGGTCAGAAATCTATAGCTTGCCGGCAATCCGGCTTTTTAAGATCAATGTAAATTTTGATTTTGATTTGTTGGATAAAGACACGTCTCAAGACGAAGAAATTGACATCGTTGTGGACGCTTCCCCGGAGGATGCGAATTTGGATAGGCCAAAACCGGAAGACAGTTCTCCTTATAAATTAAACAACGAGGAAAAAGCGCTTATCCGCGTCCTCCAGGGGAATCTGCCGGACTCCATAACTCCCTATAACGTACTTGCCGAAAATCTTCATTGGCCGGTTGACGAACTCATCATCAATGTCAATCGTCTCTTGAAAGAGGAAGTCATTCGCCGTTTTGGCGCGGTTCTGCGGCATCAGAAAGCAGGTTTTGCGGCCAATGCCATGGGGGTTTGGCAGGTTGAGCCTGAACAGGCGGCTGGGGTCGGGAAAGTTATGGCCCGTTTTAAGGAAGTCAGCCACTGTTACCAAAGACCGACCTTGCCCGATTGGCCGTATGCCCTCTTCACCATGATTCATGGCCGAACTGTCGAGGATTGCGAAAATGTTATGAAGAGGATATCTCTGGCAACCGGAGTAAAAACGTATGCCATGCTCTTGAGTACCGCCGAATTAAAAAAGACCAGCATGCAATATTTTCTGGAAGAAGAGACAAACTGGAAAGGGGAAATCCGGTTGAATCTCGTGGATAAAAAAAGCCGACTTGCTTTTGCCGAGGCCCAAAGGATTATTCCCGGCGGCGTAAATTCGCCGGTAAGAGCTTTTAAGTCCGTTGGGCGGGACCCCGTTTTCATCGACAGGGCTGAAGGCGCCTATATCTGGGATATTGATGGCAACCGTTACCTTGACTTTGTCGGTTCCTGGGGTCCCCTGATTGTTGGCCATGCCCATCCGGACGTGGTTGCCGTGCTCAAACGGGTGGCTGAGCGGGGAACGAGTTATGGCGCGCCAACCGAAGTGGAAACAGTCTTGGCTGAAGAAGTTCTCAAGGCGTATCCCTCTATGGAGATGATCCGCATGGTTAACTCCGGTACGGAAGCCACAATGAGCGCTCTGCGTTTAGCGCGCGGTGTTACCGGCAGGACAAAAATTGTTAAGTTTGAGGGCTGCTACCATGGGCACTCAGACCAACTCCTGATTAAGGCGGGGAGCGGAGCGCTGACCTTTGGTGTTCCAACGTCCCCGGGTGTTCCGAGTCAAGTCGCGGCCGCCACTATTTCCGCACGTTATAATGATTTGGTTGAGTTGAGAGAAATTTTTCAGCGCGCAGGGGAAGAGATCGCCTGTGTGATTCTCGAACCTGTAGCGGGAAATATGGGTGTGGTCTTACCCGAGGATGGGTTCTTACAAGGGGTTCGCCGTTTAACGGAGGAGTA
>JBAQLX010000107.1:0-8364 GCA_049302315.1 Desulfosporosinus sp. | reverse complement strand
GTTTGTGTGAACCCGACGTATGTGCAAATGGCGGCAAAGCTCTTACACGGCACAGGAATTGGTGTTGCAGCTGTAGTGGGTTTTCCGTTAGGTGCGACATTTACGGAAGCTAAGGTTCAAGAGGTCTTCATGGTTAAAGCGCATGGCGGTAAAGAAGTGGATATGGTTATGAATATTGGCTGGGCAAAATCCGAAAATTGGAAGGCCGTAGAGCAAGATATTGTTCGAGTAGTCGAAGCAGCTCATGGATGCGGATTATTAATAAAAGTCATTATTGAAACTTGTTTGCTTACGGAAGATGAGAAAAAAAAGGTGGCTGAGATTGTCAAACGCTCGGGAGCGGATTACATTAAGACTTCGACTGGCTTTGCCGAAGGCGGAGCTACCGTAGAGGACGTGCGTAATCTTAAAGCCTGGGTTGGGGAGGGCGTTAAGGTCAAAGCGTCGGGTGGAATCAGGACTAGTGAGTTTGCACTTGAGCTGGTCCAAGCTGGGGCGGAACGGTTGGGAACGAGCGTCATGCTTTAGGTGATAAAACGTTTAGCGTTACTTAGCAGGGGACTTGTGTGACACAACGCTCGGTCTAGTTAATAAGATACAGAAAACACTTTGTTATGGAAAATGGGGCACTAGATATACTGTTCAGTGGATAGATAATGAAAATGTAAAAATAAACGAAGAAATAAAAAATATTGATAACGAGAAATGGAAAATGTAAATTTGAACTGAAACGAAGCAGGTTAACGGCGTCTAACAACGTATTCCCAAAATCTGGGACAATATGAATGTAGTATGCAGACTTCGGGAATACGCGGGACATTAGTACGCCAAGAAAAGCTTGGTGTTTCTTATAAGGTGAAAGTCCTTGTTGGGTAAGCCCTAACCAGGCACCCATATCGAGTGTTGCGCCGAAGCTGGTAACAGTTAGGTGAAGTGTACACAGAGAACCATATAGGCCACAGGGAGAACCGTAACTCCTGAAGCATATTCAGCCTCGTTAACGTGTGTCCGGTAACGGACAAAGAGCAGGTGACCACGTTTTTAACGTCACGGAAGTCAACACAAAGGAATCGTTAAAGGTGAGATTCCGGAGGGCCTGTCGGGGTCAGAGAACGTGGCATGTATGGAGAGAAACAGCAGGGAACTTGGGAGAGCCTAATAACTCCGGCAAAAGTCGGTAGGTCTATAAACAGTTCTATTTATATTACAAATATGGGGCCTCTTATCCTCCCATAGGGGACCCCATAGGGAACTCGGCCTTCCCGCAATGTCCCAGGGTTAACTGAATTCGTAGCATCATGTGGGAGCGTGCATGAAGGTAATGTTGCATAAAGCACGTAATTATGGATAGTATAGTATCAATTATTCTTGACGAAACGATTAGTATGTTATAGAATTTAGTCAAGGTGATGTACAATGATCATGGTTACGGATGAAAAGCTCTTAAATTTGTTAATTCAATATAACCCATGGTGGAAAGGCGTGCCTATTTCTGAGAAAACCTCACCACCCCACCACAGGTTTGCCTACTATGAAGCAGAGAAGCTGCTTTTACACAAGGATCTGCGCAGATTTGTGATCCTATCTGGGGCAAGACGTGTAGGAAAAACAACAATTATGTACCAGCTAATACAGAGCCTTTTGCAAAAAAAAGTTCCTGCAAGAAACATAGTATATTTGTCTTTTGATAACCCCATCTTAAAGCTTGGCGGTTTTGACGGCGTTTTGAGAGCCTATAAAAATGCCTACCCATTCGAAGAAGAGATCTATTTCTTCTTCGACGAGGTGCAGTATGCAGAAGACTGGGAGGTATGGCTCAAAACTCTGTACGATACACATCCCAATTTGCGGTTGGTAGCCACTGGATCTGCAAGTCCTGCACTTGAAAAAGGTTCAGCAGACAGCGGGGTAGGACGTTGGAGTGTACTAAAAATACCAACCTTGTCATTCTATGAATATTGCGACTTGCTGCAAATATCCGTAAGACCGCAGCTCGGGCAGGGTATTCGGCCAACACAGCTTTATAAAATGGATAAAAGTGATTTCAGTCAGCTAATGGCCAAGCTTTCGCCGCTTCAGCAGCATTTTAACCGTTATCTCACAGTGGGGGGCTTTCCGGAACTTGCTCTGTCAAACGATGACGCATTTTCCCAAAGAATGCTGCGTGAGGATGTAGTTGATAAGGTCATTAAAAGAGATGTCCTGACACTGTTTAATGTCAGGAATCCTCTGCAACTTGAAAAGGTGTTTTTATATCTTTGTATGAACTCTTCCAACATTATTAACATTACAACAATGTCTAAAGAACTTAATGATATGAACAAAGTTACTCTTGCAAACTATATCCTGTTTTTGAAAGAGGCGAACTTGATTTATATCAGCGACCCGATTGGGGTTGATGGAAAAGGGATCTTAAAAGGACGTTCAAAAATCTATGTAGCCGATGCCGCCATACGTAATGCCGTTTTGATGCTGGAGGACGTGATAACTGATCCAGAGGAAATGGGAATTATGGTGGAAACAACTGTGTATAAGCATATTGTGGCATTCTACGATACAACAAATGCCCAGGTTGGTTATTATCGAAGGCTGAAAGATAACGAAAAAGAAATTGATGTGGTCGTTGAACTTCCGGCCGGCCGGATTTTGTGTGAAGTGAAATATCGTGAAAATACGCATGTCAAAGAAACAGATGCAATTATTGAGCTTGCGAATGATGAACGAGTGAAGGCACAAGGCGCTTTGATCATCACAAAACGGGCCGAGGATTATGGCGTGACCTCTCATAATACTAGGATACCCGTTGTGCGGATACCGGCTTCAGCCTTTTTGTATTTGCTCGGGAATGCAGAAAAAGAGGGATATGCTGCAAAAATGTAGCTGAATCAATTTCATATGACAGCTCAGCCGCACGGCAGTATAATAAGATCAAAGACGTGGAATATTGGACTGGAAACGAGTGTTCAAGGCTTTAGATGTATACTCGGATAATAGATTACAAAGAATAGTAAGAGAAAGGGTGAGGGCGTGGCCGTTTATCATGCGGACGCGTTAGTGATCCGTAGTCGGGAATTTGGAGAGTCGGATCGGGTGCTCACTCTTTTTTCGCGTGAGCTGGGGAAGCTGCAGGTTGTGGCGAAGGGGGTGCGTAAACCCAAAAGTAGTCAAAGGGCTGGGGCGCAGTTATTTACGTATGCGGATTTTCTAATTTATCGGGGAAAAACTTTGGATACGGTCAGTCAGTGCAGCCCTAGGGAAAGTTTCCCACACCTTTGGTATGATCTTGATCGCTCGTTTGCGGCGACGGGTATTGCGGAATTATTGGACATTTCGACGATTCCAGCCCAGCCTAATCAGGAACTTTTTGGGCTTACTCTGACGTGTTTATTTCTTATAGAACAGTTTGACCCCGCCCTTGTACTCAGCGCTTATGCCTTGCGGTTAATGACGTTGTTAGGATATCGTCCGCGTTTGGGGGAATGTGCCGAGTGTGGGGTTAGCATAAGTGGGGAGCGTTTGTTTTTTAGTTCAGAGGCCGGGGGTACGCTTTGTGGACACTGTCGGGAGACTTATTCCGGGCGATGGATTCGGGCCGGTAGTGTTGCGTTCATGTGTCAATTAACCAGGGCGGATATCCTAAAAATAGATCGTTTGCGTTGGAATGCCTGGATGAGACAAGAAATCCTGGAGACTTTACGGCTTTTCGTGGAGCATAAATTTGAGCGACCCCTCAAATCCTGGCGGATGGGGAGTTTAAGTGCTGATGATGTGGGACGACATAATTGCGGAAAGGAAGGAAAAGATAATGACTGAAGCGTTATGGACCGAACTTGAAAAGTTGGATGTGTTACGTGAACGTATGGGAATAGGATATGAAGAGGCTCGTAAGGCCTTGATCTTGGCTCAAATCAACGATGAGACAACATTTGAGGACGATGCTAATGATTTTGCTGCGGATAAGCAATATTAAGGGAATCTGTTTGACATGTTTGACACACCTTCTTCCTCCGCATATAATTATATCCGTAATGTAACCAAGCCAGAGGAAGTTTCTTAGCTTAGAGAGCACGGAGAGAGGAATTGCGTAAATGAACGCAGACGATAAGGCGTGAAGAAACTCAACGGTTCACTTGCAGAAAGCCCAGAGGTTTTGAGTTTTAGCCTTAGCGGCAAGCGAATAGCAATGAAACGTGTCGATCACGATAGTCTCCAGTGGAGAGTATCGCCGAAGCCGCTAATCCTCAAAGGATACCTAACGGCGTAGGATGCTAAGAAATTTCCTCCTTAACTGACGTGCAATGACGGGAAAGAAGTCCGTGAATCCTCTCTTTAGCGAGTTCGGGTGGGTGGAAGCCGAATGGGAGCAACGGATGGGGTAGCTCTGAGCATACGTAACGAAGAGGACCCTTAAGGGTCAAACAGGGTGGACCCGCGGGAACAAGCTCTCGTCCCTGTAGCTTTAATGCTACGGGGGGAGGGCTTTTTATTGCTGAAAAACTAAAAATAGGAAAAGAGCATGTCGGGAAAAATTAGATCAAATTACTTGGGAGGTTGACTATGAAGTTTCAAGACTTAATCCTGATCCTCAACGAGTTTTGGGGAGAACAAGGGTGTATTATTGCCCAACCCTATGACATGGAAAAAGGGGCTGGAACCATGAACCCAGCCACATTTCTGCGCGCCCTGGGACCGGAACCCTGGAATGTGGCCTATGTCGAGCCGTCGCGCCGGCCAAGCGATGGACGGTATGGGGAAAACCCCAATCGCTTACAGCACTATTTTCAATATCAGGTTATCCTTAAGCCTTCCCCGGACAATGTTCAGGAACTATACCTGCAGAGTCTCGAGCGGATGGGAATCAAGTCAAAGGAGCACGATATTCGCTTCGTTGAAGACAACTGGGAGTCTCCGACCTTGGGGGCGTGGGGGCTTGGCTGGGAAGTCTGGTTGGATGGCATGGAAGTGACCCAGTTTACATATTTTCAACAGTGCGGGGGGGTTGACTGCAAACCGGTTTGCGCGGAAATTACCTATGGACTGGAGCGACTGGCCACGTTTATTCAAACTAAAGACAGTGTGTATGATATTGAGTGGGTCGGGGACATTACCTACGGTGATATCTATCTGCAAAGCGAAATCGATTATTCGCATTACAACTTTGAAGTCGCGGATATTGAAGCACTGCAGATCTGGTTTGACATGTATGAGCGTGAGGCGAAGCGGGTCGTGGAAAAGGGCTTGGTGCTCCCGGCTTATGACTATGTGTTGAAGTGCTCGCATACCTTTAACCTTCTTGATGCCCGCGGGGCAATCAGTGTCACGGAACGTACCGGCTATATTGCCCGGGTGCGTATGCTGGCCCGTCTGTGTGCGCAGGCTTATGTGGAGCAGCGGGAGAGGCTGGGCTTTCCCTTACTTAATAGGGTTAGAGAACATCAAAACACACACGAAGCCCTACTGAGCCCGCAAGAAAACATGCACTCGAGCCTCGAACATCGAACATCGAATAACGATTTGGGGGCGGAGTAAGATGGCGAAAGATTTTTTACTGGAAATTGGCACAGAAGAAATCCCCGCTAAATTCTCCCCGGAGGCAATGACCCAGCTCAAGGAACAAGTGTGCAAACGATTTGCCAGATTGCGCTTACCCTTTACGGAATTGAAAATCTTCGCGACTCCTCGTCGTCTCGCCCTTATGGTTACAGGTCTTGATGAAAAACAAGGCTATTATAAAAAGGAAGTAAAAGGACCGGCTGTGAAAGCGGCCTATGATGCGAACGGTGCGCCGACAAAAGCTGCCCAAGGCTTTGCCCGAGGGCAGGGTGTGACGGCGGAAGACCTTTTTGTACAAGAGCTCAACGGCGTACCATATGTGTTTGCCCATAAATCGGAACCGGGGGTTGAGACCTTAACAATCCTGCCTCAGCTCGCCCAGGAGCTGATTAGTGCGCTTCATTTTCCCAAGCCGATGCGCTGGGGAAACTTCGATTTCCATTTCGCACGTCCTATTCGTTGGATCGTCGCGCTTTACGGGACAGAGGTCGTACCGTTTGAATTCGTCGGGCTTCAGTCCGGACGTGTCTCACGCGGCCACCGAACGTTGGCGGCGGAACATGTTTTCTTAAGCCAACCGTCCGATTATCGAGAAGCTTTACGAGAAGCCTTTGTCATGGTTGATCCGGATGAACGAAGGGTTGAAATCCAGGCACAGCTTAAAGCCCTTGCGGAACAAGTCGGCGGCGAAGTGCCTGAAGATGATGAACTTCTGAGCGAAGTCGTCCACCTTGTCGAATATCCGACCGCACTATTGGGTAAAGTAGCCCCTAAGTACATGGATTTGCCGGAGGCAGTGATTACAACTCCGATGCGGGAGCACCAACGGTATTTTCCAGTCCGGTCTGTAAACGGAAAACTTTTGCCCTATTTTATCACAGTGCGCAACGGAGACGCCTATGCCATAGACACAGTGAAGGCCGGAAATGAAAAGGTATTAAAAGCTCGTCTGGAAGACGCGGCCTTTTATTACAGGGAAGACCAAAAGGTTCCCCTGGCGGAGTTGGTGTCCAAGTTAGGAAAAATCGTGTATCACGAAAAATTGGGTACGGTCGAACAACGGGTAGAGCGTTTGCGCGAGTTAGCCCGGTTCATGGCCAGGAAGCTTGAATTTGGGGAAGCCCAACAAGCAGTGATTGACAGAACCGCTCTCTTGGCCAAAGCGGATCTTGTAACTCTGATGGTCAGTGATTTTCCAGAACTGCAAGGGATTATGGGGGCGGATTACGCAAGGGCCGGCGGAGAGGTACCCGCAGTTTGTCAGGGGATACTGGAACACTATCAGCCTCGTTTTGCCGGGGATGCCTTGCCGGTGTCTGACCCAGGGCGGGTGGTTAGTCTGGCGGATAAACTGGATGCGATTGTTGGGGCGTTCAGCATTGGAATTCAGCCTACAGGGTCCCAAGACCCTTATGCCCTAAGACGCCAGGCCCAAGGGATCGTTGCGATCCTCCTGGACGCCAAATGGAACTTTTCCTTAACCGAACTCCTGCAGGAGTCCTACCGGGCTCTCAACGTGCAGGGGACTTCCCCTTTGCCGTTCGAGGACATCTTGCCGCTTTTACAGGATTTCTTTCAACAACGGCTGCGTTTTGTGCTTCAGGAACAAGGCCTGCGCTATGACACAGTCATCGCGGCGCTCGCACAGGGAAGCGATCAATTCAATCGCGCTGTGTGCCGAGCCCGGGTACTTGCCGAAAAACGGGAAGAAGAGACCTTTCTTCCCTATGCCCAAGCTTATACCCGCTGTTTTAACCTGACTAAAAAAGAACCGCCTCAGGCATTAAACCCATCCTTGCTGGCGGAGGCGACAGAAATTGCCCTAGCCAACGGGATCTCCTTACGCCGAGAGCGTTTTAATCGGACGATATCGATGGGTGATTTCGCGGAGGGGTATAAGCTGGCAGGAGAGCTTGTGCCGCTGATTGAGGCTCTCTTCCAAGCGGTTATGATTATGGCGGAGGATGCAGACTTGAGAGCAGCCCGGCTGGCTTTACTCAGGCAATGTGTGGAGATGCTGGGCTGTCTGGGGGATCTAGGCGTTTTGACATAAATTACGTGCGATGCACGATGCACGAGGTGCGATGCGCGTAGTGAATCTAAAAAAATGTCATTATCCAAGCAAGAAATCATATTCTGTGCTATAATTAGCAGTATAAGAGTTAATTAGTATGTCACATTGAGATGCGGAGAAACATTAAGAGGTGAAAAGGGTTGGAATGGACGGATCGTCAACAGCGAATTGTGCAGATCGTGAAAGACTCAGGGTCCATCACAGGTGAAAAGATTGCGGCAAAGCTGGATTTGACGCGGGCCACCCTCCGCCCGGATTTAACCGTTTTGACGATGTTCGGGGTTCTGGAGGCCAGACCACGCGTCGGATATTCCTATCGAGAAAACTCTGGACCTTCCCCGATTATGGAACGCTTGCTTCAGCTTCGGGTTAGCTCATATAAGTCGATTCCGGTTACCATACTGGAAAGTGCGAGTATTTATGAAGCTGCGGTTGCGATGTTCACGCAAAACGTAGGAAGCCTGACGGTTGTCGGGACAGATCGCCTCCTTGTAGGAATGATCTCGCGCAAAGATATTATGAAAGCCTCTTTAGGGAAAAGCGACCTTCAACAAGTTCCGATCGGGGTGATTATGACGCGTATGCCTAACATTTATATGACGACGCCTGACGAGCCGGTCTATAGTGCGGCTAAAAAACTGGTACAACATCAGGTTGACAGTTTACCGGTGGTCGAAGGGTATGTAGACGAGAACGGGTATGAATGTTATGAGGTCGTGGGCCGGTTTACCAAGACG
>JBAQLX010000106.1:0-1802 GCA_049302315.1 Desulfosporosinus sp. | reverse complement strand
ACAATATACTGGTCAGTCATCCAAAAGGAACGTAAAGGGGATTATCTGGGAGGGACTGTTCAAGTCATTCCGCATATTACCAATGAAATCAAAGAACGGATTTACCGCGTGGCGCGGGAGAGTCATCCGGATTTCGTGATCACCGAGATCGGCGGAACAGTCGGAGATATCGAATCCCTTCCCTTTCTTGAAGCCATTCGGCAGATGAAAAATAACATTGGGCGAGAGAATGTCATCTACATACATGTTACTCTAGTCCCTTATTTACGCATGTCTGGAGAATTGAAAACAAAGCCGACACAGCACTCGGTCAAAGAATTACGGGGAATCGGCATTCAACCCACTATTCTTGTTTGCCGCTCAGAGAAAGAGCTTTCCAGTGATATGAAGGAGAAACTGGCCCTGTTCTGTGACGTTGAACTGGAAGCCGTCATACAGTGTTTGGATGCGCCAACCATTTATGAAGTCCCTTTGAAGCTCCAGGAAGAAGGGCTTGATGATATTGTTCTTCGTCGCGCAGGTATTGAGGCTCCTCCTGCCGATATGACAGAGTGGAAAGCCATGGTGGAGAGAATCAAATCCCCGACGCGGGAGACCGAGATTGCGATTGTTGGAAAATACGTAGAACTCCCCGATGCCTACTTAAGTGTCGCTGAGGCTTTAAGGTCAGCAGGGACTGAGCACGGGGCAAAAGTGAACGTGCGTTGGGTAAATTCAGAGAACATTGAAGAAGAAGGCGTTGAACAGTACCTGACCGGCGTTGACGGAATCCTTGTTCCTGGAGGGTTTGGCAACCGAGGAATTGAGGGTAAAATTGAAGCGATTCGTTATGCGCGAGAACAAAAAATTCCTTTCTTAGGACTTTGCCTTGGGTTGCAAACTGCTATCATCGAATTTGCCCGTAATGTCTGTGGTATGGAACGGGCCAACAGCACGGAATTTGATGCAGACACACCATATCCGGTTATCGACATCCTGCCAGAGCAAAAATATATTGAAGAGAAGGGCGGCACCATGCGCTTAGGCATTTCCCCTACGAAGTTAGTGGAGGATAGCCTTGTACAGAAAGCGTATCAAGATGAAGTCGTTTATGAGCGTCACCGTCACCGCTATGAAGTTAATAACCAGTTCCGCTCTGAGCTCGAGGAGGCAGGGCTGAAGATCTCAGGGACAACGCTGGATGGCCGTTTGGTAGAGATTATTGAATATCCCGATCATCCTTGGTTTGTGGCTTCCCAGTTCCATCCGGAATTTAAATCTCGCCCCAACCGTGCGCATCCGCTCTTCAAAGAGTTTATCCGAGCGGCACTAGCGTGAGGCGCGATGTTCGAGGTTCGAAGTTCGAATTGATCCGCCATATTCATGCGGCATGAAGGTTCAGAGTATGAGAGAACGAATCGAGGTTCAATATTCGAACTTTGCGCCTTGCGCTTTGAACCTCGACTTAAGAAGAGTTCTGCAAAACCTTGGATTACGGGTTTAGCATGAACTCTTCCTGTGCAATAGTGAGTTGCTGATTAGAGGGGCAAAATCCTGGAAAGAATGGCAAGAGGAAGGGGACTGAACCGGTGGCCTATGTTGCAAGGTGGCTCGATAAAAGTGGACAGACACGCTTTAATGCTTTTTTGGCCAAGGATCCAAAAGGGCACGTGCTCCAGTCTTGGGAGTGGGGAGAGATTAAGAGCCGGACAGGATGGTTACCCTGGCGGTTGATTATTGAAGAAAACAAAGAGATAGTAGCGGCAGCCTCTATTCTTGAACGCAAAATCCCGCTAGTGGGTATTCCTATTTTTTACGCTTCC
>JBAQLX010000105.1:0-2068 GCA_049302315.1 Desulfosporosinus sp. | reverse complement strand
CCCAGACGCCGTTTATGAAGCCGATACCAGTGGAACGCATTATTTAAATGTTCAAAGCTGGTCCGGTGAAGAGAGCTCTTTCGTTATAAAAATATACAGCAATACACCGGCAGCTCCGCTCATTACGCCATCATCCCTGCCCGAAGGTACGACAACGCCGGCAACGATCACCATGACATCAACTGACAACATCCCAATTTACTATACGTTCGCAAATACCGATAATACAAAATATACTTACAGTGATCCATTCGCCTTGGATATAGGCTCTCGCATTGCTGCCTACACCGTTAAGGATGGGATATACAGTGCAGCTGCCACAGGGATGTACTGGTTTACTGACACGAAATATCCCCAGTTCAGCCCGTCCCTAACCACGCAGTCCATAGGTACAGTCATTTCGATAATAGGGGCTGCTGATGGGGATACCGTTTATTATACAACAGATGGATCAAATCCCTACAACAGTGTCACCAGGCAGGTTTACGAAGAACCCTCTGCAATCACTGTTGATACGTCCGGTCTGGAATTAAGGGCGATCATAAAAAATGCTAATGGGGTTTTCGGCGATTCAAACTGGAATAATTATGTGCGAGGAACCACTCAGCCTAACATATCCAATATTCCGGGTGGTAACAACCCTGGAACTTATGGGGATGCTTTCGATGCTGTCCTTGTCTCTTCAACCGGTGCCTCAATATATTATACCCTCGACGGAACAACAGCTACCACCTCTGGCACGTTGTACACTGAGCCTATCCAGGTCGACAAAAATACCAGGATCAGAGCTATAGCTGTTCAGGACGGAATAACTTCGACGGAAATGAATCAGTTCCTGAATATCACCAACCCACCGAGAACCATTTCGGTAGGAGAGACTTTACAGGGTATGTCAAACAACTATGGCGCTGAATGGTTCACCTTCAACATCCCTGACCCGGGCAGCTACAATTTTGAGATTATACCCAATAACGCTGCAACACATGGCTTCGTTTACTATTCTGATTGGTATTCAACCCACTATCCTGTCATACTCTATGACGAATCTGGGGCCCAGCTGTCAAACAGCCTTTACCCGATCAACAACATGGATAGTATGAAATACAATTTCACCACTGCAGGCACCTACAAGCTGAAGATCAGCTCAAGGATATCAACGGATGATTTATTTTCTTTAAAAATAGTTCAGGGAATAAAAGACCCTGTACCCAGCATTCCTGTGGATAGCAGCTACTCCAAGGCATACATTAAGGAGGGAGCGCTCACCCTTTCGACAACCGAAGTGGGCGGACGGATATTCTATACAACTGACGGAAGCCAGCCGGCGATGAGTGCGACGGGCACAACCTCAGAATTCACCTCCGACCAGACCATAGCCCTTGCCACTACTGATGCTTACAAGGACATAACTGTCAAAGCCATCACGGTCATTAATGCAGGTACAGAGAGCGCCACCTCGGGTGTGGTAAAGACCTTCAATTACAAGGTAATACCACAAGGGCTGGATTTGAGCGGGATAAAGTATGGATATTACGGATATTATCTATTTAATGAAACTGACGTCTATTCGTCGGATAGCTACGATATCAGAGTAGCTGTACCCAGCGACTCCTATTCCGGGTATGCCATAGCGGCTATTGATTTTGAAATTATGCTGGATAACGGGAGCGATGAATGGATTTCTCTTGGCACGGTCACCGGTTCTGCAGTTTCAAATGACTATACCTATAACAAGAAGGTGAATTGGAGCCGGGTACAAACTCCCTTTGCAGGGAAGGCAACCCTGAGAGCCACATCATCTGATATCGTCGGCAATTCCTTCTGCTATGAAATCCCCATCAACATTCAGATGTCGTCCCCAACTGCACCGCAGAACCTGAGCGCGACGCCTGTTCAGGGTGGTGTGGAACTGAACTGGGATCCGTCCACCTACCCATCCTCCTTTTATTATTTGATTTATCGGGGCGTAGCCGAAGATCAGCTTACGGAACTCATTGGTCAGGTTTACTACACCAATAGCACAACCTATACAGATATTCCTAGCGATCCCACCAGCCCTCTCTATTAC
>JBAQLX010000104.1:0-4102 GCA_049302315.1 Desulfosporosinus sp. | reverse complement strand
CGCACTTGGAGCAACGCAAAATCGGTTGGTTAACCTGCATAGGAAACAAGCGCACCGATTCCCATTGAGGAAACAACCAGTCAGTGGGTAGTTCCAGATCCCAGCGCCAAACGGTAGCCATCGATTCGTACTTTAAACTGCGAACGGCCGAGCAATACGGACATTCTTCAATTTCTTGGCTAATATTTAACGCTTTTTACTTGCTCCATGTTTTGCAATGTGGATGAAAATATGGTAGATTAATCATGTTAATTTTGGGTATGCCCTCTTGGTTGTTGACTGCTAGGTCTATGCCAGCCATGAGGGTATTTTTCTTACCCATCCATTCTTTTTAATAGAATCTTACGACATACATTAACAAAACCCTGCTGGTCTTTTGACCAACAGGGTTTTGTTTGGGGGGAAGTCCAATTTAATTTGACTGCGAAGTTATTTCTAGTCCAGATTAAAGTGACCGGCAACATGAATTCTTGCCCGGCTTCAGCAGAATAAAAGGATTACTTTTATCTTTAAGTGACTCCCCCACGGCAGTTTCCGAAAAAACATCATGATCAAGCAACGCCATAAAATGGCGAAAATTCTCAACATCCCCCTTATGCGGCGTAGCCGTCAAAAGTAAGCAATTATCCACCTGACGAAGTAAGGTTTCACCCATCTGATACAGTTTAGTACGGGCGATCTTCTTTTTGACTTTTCCGTGAGTATAGGCAGCCATTTTGTGAGCTTCATCAATAACTACAAAATCAAAATCCGCCTCATTGATGAGTACCTTGCCATCATCTCTGATTGACCGGAACATAGACGCCAAGCAAAAATCGTTTTCCACAAACGGATTGTGTTTTTTACTTCTTAAGGTCTCACGATTGATAATCGTGAACTGCAAGGAAAACTTTTCATGCAGTTCTTCTTGCCACTGTGTTAACACCAAGGGAGGTGCTAAGATTAGGATGCGGGAGATTTCGCGTCGGGCTAGTAACTCCTTAATGAGCATTCCTGCCATGATCGTCTTATCTGCACCAAGGTCATCAGCTAATAGCAACCGGGTCTTCGGCATCTGAAGCATTCTGCCGTAGACTGCTTCAATCTGGTGGGGAAGTGGGATTAGACTTTTCCCGCCTAACGCCCTTCTTCCCGAGTATTTCTCATCAATTACGAAGGCCTGATACTGCAGAAAATGCTGAATATCCTTGGCCGTCATTGTCTCAGCGTCTTCCGTGACGGCATTCAGTAATTCTAAGTTCATGATTTCCTGGGCATCAAAAACCATTTCAAAATACTTTTGACTTTGACGACCTAACGCTTCGAGGATAAACAAGTCCTCCGTCAAGCCTTCAAACCGTTTGATCTCAACAGTTTCAGGAAACTGCATTCCTCGAATAACATCTCCAGCCTTATACTTCATATCCTCACCCATCTTTATTCCACTAAACTTATCATAAATACGTCTACCCCTTGTCGATCAATGGTCAACTTCTTGGTATCGATTTCTGCGATGCTCATCTTATAAGCGAAAGGAAAAAACACATTTTGCGAGGTCAGCATGGCCAGTGGCATCGACTTATATTCAGATACACGCAATGTTACTTCGGCTAGCCAATTTTTTAATCGAACATTCGTTACTTCGACTCGACGCTGAAGTGTATAGATATTCCCTTTGCCACGCTGAACGACCTCCCACGCCTTGAGGCTGCCAAGCACTGCGCCGAGCGCTACCTCAACTCTCCTTCTGCCTCCATATAGAAGCTTGATCTGGCGACCCAATTGCTGGCTTGGGACTTCACTTTGTAATTTTAAAAAATTACCCATTTCCTCCGCGACAGCTTTGAAAAAAGGATAGGCCAAGAGGATCATTCCCCAATGCAGGAGGAGTTTTTCTTCTTGCGTCGCTTCTGGAAACATGCTCAAAGCCGTTTTCTGAAGCTCCTGATGATCTTGCTGGACCAAGCACCAAATCTTCATGAGCATGGTGATGGCGTTTTTCCTTGATTTAAGCCCATGGATATCGTCGCCTAAAAATTCGTCAAGCTTAATATACATATCCTTTCGTTCCGTAAATCTAAGCTCATTGGCCATATAATTCAAATGTTTGAGTTGTATCTTCTGATCAAAACCGACTGGCTTAGGCATCGTTTAATGTTCCTTCCGGCCCCTTGGCACTACTTTAATAAACGGGACAATAACCTCTTCGGCAGACATACTTCCATGACTAATCAATTGCCCGTCCTTGGTGACAAAAGCTCCAGCTTCCAAGGCTAATAGTGCATGCATATTTTGAGGAAGCCCCGAACTATTCCAAGGCGTGCCTCCATACTGAGAGGCTGCTTGATCACGCAGTACTTGGCTATGATAAACACGCACTCGCTCACCTTTAGTATAAGCCAATACTCCTTCGGATATTTTACCCGTGCCTGTGCATTCCCGATTACCATGATCTGACGTGATGTAGATCTGATAACCATCATCAATAAGGGAGCTTAACATATCTTGCAGAAAACCGGAATCCAGCCATAATTTTATCTCCTCGAATAACCCTCGCTGCCCCTGTAGTGCGCTATGAGCGAGTTGATCGATCAGATCAACGACAATTGCCCGCACCTTATTCTTTGGCGGAAGGCGCTGAAATTTAGCATAACTCCCAGGATACTCGGCAATGCGCAGATAATCCACATACATTTTCCCAAGCCCATGGTTGGCCCAGAAGCGTTGCCAATGAGCTTCTTCTTTCGCGGTTGTAGTAATCGACTGAGAGAAGTAAATAGGCATTTCCCCGGCAAAAATCGATTGCCTGGCAATCGAGGTCACAGTCGGTATCCAAGAATAGACCGCATTTTGTTCGAAATCGAACAATGGACTGAGCCTTTCCCTGATCTGAGCCCATTGCACAATACTCATCCCATCAAGGACAAGTAAAGCCATTCGACCTCCCTTCAGCCGACTTGCCAAGAAATGCGGTATGTGATGGACCATAACTGGTAATGGTAAATACGGCAAATTACTTAGATTTTGAAAATTGTGCAAAACCCAGGAATGAAATAGGCGATCAACTTGCAACTGGAGCTGCTTCAGTGCTGTAGGCAGATCATCTTCTCGTTCATTACTAAGCAGTAACCTCTTCTGGTTAATTTCTCCATAAAGCAGGGCGAGCTTCATCCAATCTTTATAAGTCAGTTTACCTGCAAGCTTCTCAGACATATGATAAATTTGCTCTAATAAGCGAAGGCGCGCTTGCCCAAAGATATCCGACTCAGTTCCAAAAGCCACCCAGTTGGGCAAATTCCTAGGTCTAATCTTGACGGGTTTTAACTTTCCCTCGGCGAACAGGTTATCGACCATGCTCCGGATATCGCCCTCCATGAAGGGCGACAGACCTTCAGGTACAACTTCCTCCAGCCCTATTTCATTAATGGCCTGTCCTTTGAGTGCCAAACCTTGAATAAAGTTATTCCACTCAGATTGAAGGTAATTATAAAAAGAACCTGAGGCACTAATCCACTCCTTCAGGGGAAGTCCTTTTAGTGCACTAATTTTACTCCATTTGCCGCTCATGTAATCTGCGATCAGCTCAGGTATGTTGTGATCAGCGTAATGAATCGACAATAACACTCTTAGTAAGCTCGTTTTGGAATTCACTGACGCTATATAGACACCGTAAAGATGGTTCACAAGAAATTCCATAGCTTCCGAATCACTGCCCGTGCCTTGATATTGCTCACGAACCTCGTACAAACGCTCATAATCCGCCTTATCAAGGGTGCCTAATATGCTCTGTGAGAGGCCTGGAAACAAGGCGCTGACGCTGAGACGAAGTTGTACACTCCTCGCTAGGAGATCATACGGAATTTGATCAAGGGCTGCAAGCTTTGTTCGCATAACCAAACATAGGGATGCCTTAGCTAAGACATCCCTATAAACGCTTTCAAATATGTAACGAAAAGCGACGGGTTCTTGATATTCCACCAATTTGATACCCTTCTCGTTCAAGCCCTGCATAATACCTTCATCACAAAGCAACTCATCCGGGTCAACAGCGATCGTCAGGGCAGGTATCGGTTCACTGAAATGTTTGAGGATCTCATCGCGCCAATTCTTCAACGTTCTCCTT
>JBAQLX010000103.1:0-2423 GCA_049302315.1 Desulfosporosinus sp. | reverse complement strand
GTCTTTGTTAAAGTGATCACGACTGGGTTACCCTTTGTCGTTTACAAAACAGCGATGACTTTAGATGGTAAAATTGCCACTGAGACCGGCGATTCGCGCTGGGTCACTACGGAAGTTTCCCGGCAATATGTCCATCAATTACGTGATCGGTACGATGTTATTCTGGCGGGAAGTGAAACCGTCATCCGGGATGACCCCGCCCTCACCTGCCGCCTTCCCAGTGGACAAGACCCTGTTAGACTCATCGTCGATGGGCAATTACGCCTCTTCGAAAATGCTCAGGTCCTTACCTCCTCCGCTCACAGCCCATGTATTATTGCTACAACGCAAGCTGCCTCTCCCGAGAAGATTGAACGTCTGAACCACCTCGTAGGGGTTGAAGTGTGGCAATATGACACACTTCGGTATGTCCCCCTGGAAAAACTGTTACGGGATCTTGTTCGTCGCAGTTGGACCAGTGTGTTGCTGGAAGGCGGCGGTGGACTGGCGGGGACACTAATACAAGAGCAACTTGTTGACAAAATTGAGTTTTTTATTGCACCCAAACTGGTTGGGGGAAATGGTCCTTCTCCCCTTTCAGGGTTGCATATTGAGTGTATGGCGCAAGCCCTAGCCTTACAAGATCTCCGCCTTGATATGTATGCGGAGGATCTTCATATTACTGGTTATCTCAGATGACAGCATAGGATTGAAATGCCTTAGGGAGGGGATCCATGTGTTTACTGGAATTATCGAAGAACTGGGCATCGTCCGTACCCTTCGCCTCTTGCCGGAATCCGGGCAACTTACTGTCGAAGGGCATAAAATCCTTAAAGGAACCCAAACCGGAGATAGTATCGCCCTCAACGGTGTCTGCCTGACCGTGATACGGCAAAGCGAGCGTGACTTTACAGTGGATGTGATGGCGGAAACATTGGCAAAAACCAATCTCGCCGAGCTTAAAAGTGGCAGCCGTGTTAACCTGGAGCGGGCGTTACAGCTACAAACCCGTTTAGGCGGACATTTGGTCAGTGGGCACATTGATGGTGTTGGCAACATTCGGAGGATTACCTCATGGGGAATCGCCCAGGTTTATGAAATCAGCACACCGCCTACCCTACTATCCTATATGTTGCCAAAGGGATCAATTGCTGTTGATGGGATTTCCCTTACGTTAATTGATGTGGAATCCGAATATTTTACAGTTTCCCTTATTCCCCATACTTTTGAGCAAACCACCCTGGGATTAAAGGGGATTGGTGCAAGCGTCAACTTGGAAACCGACCTTATCGGTAAATATGTTGCTCGGTTTATGGGGCTAAATACCACCCCAAGTAAAAACAAACCGGATCTTTCTCTGGGTTTTTTGGCGGAACACGGATTTATTTAAATTTTACCCGCTGAAACCTATGGGTTAATAGTAAAGGAGTGAGGAACCGTGTCGTTTAACACGATTGAAGAAGCCTTGGAAGATATTCGACAAGGTAAAATGATTGTTATGGTGGATGATGAGGATCGTGAAAACGAAGGGGATCTGGTCATGGCCGCTGAAATGGCGACCCCTGAAGCGATCAATTTTATGGCAACCTATGGGCGGGGTCTGATTTGCGTTCCAATGACCCGGGACCGGATTCATGCCTTACAACTCGAACCGATGGTCTCTCAAAATACGGATCCGCATGGGACAGCCTTTACGGTAAGCGTTGATTCTGCGACAAGTTCCACCGGGATATCTGCTTTTGAACGTGCTCAAACGGTTGAAATCCTGGTAGACCCTAACAGTAAAGCAACCGATTTACACCGACCTGGACATATCTTCCCGCTTCAAGCTCGTGAAGGCGGAGTTTTGGTTCGTGCAGGACACACTGAAGGCTCGGTTGATTTAGCGCGTCTGGCCGGGCTTCAGCCGGCAGGCGTCATCTGCGAGATTATGAATGAAGACGGAACCATGGCCAGAATACCAGATTTACAACTTTTTGTTAAGAAGCATAACCTAAAATTAATTACTCTTAAAGACCTTATTGCTTATCGCCGCCTATCGGAAAAACTTATAGAAAGAATCGCGAGTGTTAATCTCCCAACGATTTTTGGCGACTTCCAGGCCATTGGCTATCTAAGCATTCTCGATAAAGAAGAACACGTCGCCTTGATCAAAGGAACCGTTGATGATGGTAAACCAGTACTCCTCCGCGTTCACTCAGAATGTCTGACGGGAGATGTTTTCCATTCTCTGCGCTGTGACTGTGGAGACCAACTCACTGCGGCCTTAAAGAAAATAGAGAGTGAGGGACGCGGTGTCTTAGTCTATATGCGTCAGGAAGGCCGGGGAATCGGGTTGTTGAATAAACTGAAAGCGTATAAACTTCAGGAAGAAGGAAAAGACACGGTCGAAGCAAACTTGGCTTTGGGATTTCCTGAAGACTTGCGTGACTATGGTGTTGGAG
>JBAQLX010000102.1:0-1906 GCA_049302315.1 Desulfosporosinus sp. | reverse complement strand
TGTCGTCGATCTCTTCAAGGATATACGTAAAATTGTACCGGATTGTATTTTCTTTACTGTGGAGCATTGCTTCAAATACATAACCTATGCCAACCTCTTTTGAATGAATACATTTGTTGCTTTCGTACCATTCCATAGCAAACTGCCTGGTGAAATAACGGAACATTTTTAAAAAGTCTTCGCGATAAGCCTTGTACCCAATTGCAACAAAGGAAATACCTCCGAAGAACTGGAAGGCTTCACAGAGTGGGGCGTTGTCCTGTCTGTAGGTGCCTCTTTGCAGGGCATCTCTATATGCTTCTATGCTGGCCGTTGTCATATCAGCTGGGATATTTAACCGGTGAAACATAGATATTTCCGCGCCATCGATATGCCATAGCACCGAGGCCTGTTTGATTTCCAATCGCTTAATCATTGCAGCCACCCTTCCCCTTGTGAAGTTTCTCCATGACAGCCCTAGCGATCACTTGATTATTGTGATTGCGGTATGGCTCGATGGAATCGGTGCTGCGCCAGCCGAAGCATTCCAGCATAATTGCATCAGTTAAGCCATCTTCCGGGTGCAGGATTTGGTGCTCAATGAATTCCATCGCTTTTGTGCTGCGTCCGCTATGCGTTCTGATTTTTGCAGGGTCTATGTCAGCTCTTTTTGCACAGCTTTTCAGTAGTTTCAAGTAGTTCCTGTAAGATATAGGCATACCGTATCCTTTATCTCTTTTAATATTGATGAAAAGATTCTGGCTGATGATGCCGCTATCATTTTCGGCTATCATTCTTTCAGTTGCTATGTAGTCGTCAATAAGTTTGCAGGTTGCTTCCGGAAGTGCTACCGTTCTGAGATGGTTACGTCTGCTATCAGTCACAGTGGTTCTGCCCTTGGAGCGCGTAGGTTGAATAATTCTTTCAACCGGATTGTAATTCTCAAGCTTGACACTCAGTGCTTCGTCAATGCGGAAGCCCTCCAGCGTAAGCCTGAAAACTGCTTCATCCCGCAGGGTAAGAAAATTGCTACACAACGCATGTTTTTCGTTTTCGTCATACCATTTGATATATTCCCTGCCGCCTTTTAATCCGGGCAAATACCTGTCTATGATGTATTTGTAGTCATAGGAGTATATTTGTCCATACAGAAAAGACTTTTTTGCTTTGAAAGTATCCTTTTTGTTTTTGAACTGCATGTTGGTTTCATAATTATTATCCAGCCATTTGTAGAACTCAGTGACAACAGTTATATACATGCTGAGTGTGTTGTAGGTAAGGACTGTCTCCATGGACTTGATTTTTAGGTCTTTTAAATCTCCATAAACCAAACTGTGTACGAAATTCAGCACATTTTTATTGATTGCGGCATCATATTCGATACCGCAACCATCTAAAAAATTCAGGAATACCACCAATTTACTGGCATATTCCTTACCTGTGCTCACTTTTCTAAGACTTTTCACCTCAATCCATTGATTGACTTCGAACATTGGCAGAAGGTTATCGGTTACCATATACCTCTCGATTACCATGCTATTCCCTGTTTCAAACTTAAACCGTTTAAGCTGAAACCGCTTGTTTTGCATCTGCATAATATATCAACTCCTATTTTTTAAGATAGGAGCAAGTATATCATGTCGAAAAATGTTAGAAAATGCAAACCGAAGACGCAGCCTGATTTGGATCAGCCTTGATAGTTGAAAATGGCCTTAATTTTCTCAGAGAGCATTGGAAGTATGGTCGACCCAAATAAGAGATACAATCCTCCAAGCACTAAAGCTCCCAAAACCACACTTATCATTACATTAATTGCCAAATCAATCATCCCTGCCCCACTTCTATCCGATATTATACCTTTAGCAGTTATTGCTGTCCTCAGAATCTTTTCTCTTGCCTTCTCAATTAAGTTTTTCATAATTCGATC
>JBAQLX010000101.1:0-1660 GCA_049302315.1 Desulfosporosinus sp. | reverse complement strand
TCCGATATTGCCTTCCTTGTAACGGCGGAAGCTCCGTCCGAGCCTACTTTAATCAATTTCGGTCGGCTACTCGAGGAAGAGTTCCAATCCTATTTCGTTACTGCTTTTCACCAACCAGCAGCTCTCTAAAACGAAAACGTGACCATACTATTCCCTCTCATCGTCATTTTAGCAGTTTCGTATACCTTTTGTATACTTCATTATTTTACTCTACTTCTGAGGATTGTCAAGAGTAAATATCGCAATTGGCAAGACGTCCTAAAATATTGGGAGACTCCAACCAAGTATTAGAATTTTGACCCGTACTTGTTGAAGGAGACCTTATCAAACTTCAAATCGCTCTCAGAATAAGGCGACTTGGTCTGATCAGGATATCCGACGGAAATAATCGATAACACCTTGAGGTTCTCTGGAATCCCCAAAATTCTTCGTACATATTCTTCGCACGATTCGGTTTCCGTATGCTGGCGTTTCCTGATTTGAATCCAGCACGATCCCAATCCCAAAGCTGCTGCCGTCAAATGAAGAATCGTTGACGCAATAGCAGTGTCCTCCACCCAAACATCGCTTGTTTCAGGGTCTGCCAAGACTACAATGCCCAAGGCAGCACCCTTCAAAAAACCTGCTGTCTTTTTAGCAAGTGCCAATTGCTCCAATATCTCAGCGTCCTCAACTGCCACAAATTGCCAGGATTGAAACCCTTTGGACGACGGGCTTAATAACGCCGCTTTCAGAAGCTGCCGGACTGTTGCAGGGTCTAACTTCGCAGCTTTATATTTCCGAATGCTCCGGCGCTTATAAAGAATATCCAACATACTCTTACCTCCAATCCATTTAACTAACTCAGCCTTTCATAATTATGTCAACAATTTAGAACTGCCATATTTTTTATTATAAGTCGCCTAACGGAAAAATACTATCCCAAATAATTTTGTTTACTGTCTATTGGATAAAACGATATTCAAGTTTTTATCCTGTGCTAGTTTACTTTTGAGTTGGGATTGAACCCCAAACTCAAAAATCAGAGGGTATATCTTTTTTACAATTTCAGGGGACAACTGCTGTTCTGTGGCTAGGTGAACTAAACGAAGCATGATTTCTTTTTCTCTGGCAGTATCCTTGACTCGGTCCAAGCGTTTTTGATCCCCTATTTTTCGAACAATTTGCATTCGGTCTGCTAGAAGTTCGATGATACTTTGATCGACCCCGTCAATCTGGGTGCGCAAAGCTTCAAGGGTATCCCCTTTTCCGCCAATAGTGAAAACTCTCTTAACTGATCCGGCGACCACCCCCAGTTCCCCGGCAAGTTGGACAAACTGTTCCGGGGTCAAAGACTGGGGTCCATCACTTACAGCTTCAGCGGGATTAGGGTGGGTCTCAATTAATAGTCCATCCGCCCCTGCTGCAATAGCTGCCTTGGATAAGGAGGCAATTAAGTCTCTTCTGCCTGCTGCATGACTCGGATCGACAATTACCGGCAGATGAGATAGTTCTTTGGCCACTCCAACGGCGCTTAAATCTAAGGTGTTTCTGGTACTTGGTTCAAACGTACGAATGCCCCGTTCACAAAGGATGACTTGGGGATTACCGGCAGCTAAAATATATTCAGCGGCCAACAACCACTCCTCTATCGTTGCCGACAAGCCTCTTTTAAGGATAA
>JBAQLX010000100.1:0-8126 GCA_049302315.1 Desulfosporosinus sp. | reverse complement strand
AACGGCTTATGGGCCTTTGCCATTACTTGGGGTTTAACCATTGGACCGCATTCCCAAAAAATGTGGTCGTTGGCCTTGACGGTAGTTTTCATACTCCTTGCGGGGGTTGGTTTATCAGATCTTGCAGCCTTTGTGCAGTAGAGGGAGTATCAGCCATAAGATTGAACGGTTTGGAATGAAATAAACAGAATGAAATAAACAGAATGAAATAAACAGAAACGGTATTCATAATTAGGAACTAAGATTTTAGGAGGGTCAAGGGGATGAGTAAAGTCATCGTAGTGGGAGGCGGCCTTGCGGGGCTGATGGCAACAATTAAGTTGGCCGAAGCCGGTACGTCCGTCGACTTGTTTTCGTTAGTGCCGGTGAAACGTTCACACTCGTTATGCGCTCAGGGCGGGATTAACGGGGCGGTTAATACCAAAGGAGAAGATGACTCAATTGAGCAGCATTTTGACGATACGATCTATGGGGGAGATTTTCTGGCCAATCAAACGCCGGTGAAAAACCTGACTGCGGCGGCGCCGGGTATTCTCCACATGTATGATCGGATGGGCGTAATGTTTAGCCGTACGCCGGAAGGGTTACTGGATTTCCGTCGTTTTGGTGGGACCAAAGTTAGGAGAACGGCCTTTGCAGGGGCCACCACCGGCCAGCAGCTTCTCTATGCGCTCGACGAGCAGGTGCGGCGCTATGAAGTGGAAGGCTTGGTTCAAAAATATGAAAACTGGGAATTCCTGTCTGCGGTGCTCGATGAAGGAAAATGTAAAGGGATTGTCGCGCAAGACCTGCGGAGTATGAGCATTAAGTCGTTTGCGGCGGACGCCGTGATTATGGCAACCGGCGGGTTGGGCATTATCTTTGGCAAAAGCACAAACTCGACGATTTGTACAGGAACCGCTGCGGGAGCGTTATATCAACAAGGCGCCAAGTTTGCCAATGGGGAGTTTATCCAGATTCACCCCACCGCTATTCCCGGCAACGACAAGAACAGGTTGATGTCCGAAGCAGCCCGCGGCGAAGGCGGTCGGGTCTGGACCTATAAAGATGGAAAACCTTGGTATTTTCTTGAGGAAATGTTTCCGGCCTACGGAAACTTGGTGCCGCGCGATATTGCGACGCGTGTCATTTATGATGTTGTCTTTAACCAAGGCCTTGGGGTTAATGGGGAACAGATGGTTTACCTTGATCTGTCGCATATAGATTCGAATTACTTACGAGTTAAGCTCGGAGGAATCCTGGAAATTTATGAAAAGTTCGTGGGTGATGATCCTACGAAAGTCCCCATGCGGATTTTCCCAAGTGTTCACTTTTCCATGGGCGGACTCTGGGTCGATTACGACCAGATGACAAGTATTCCCGGACTTTTTGCTGCCGGGGAATGCGAATACCAATACCATGGGGCAAACCGTCTGGGAGCGAACTCCTTGCTTTCGGCAACCTATTCGGGCACGGTCGCCGGGCCCAAAGCGCTGGAGTACATTAAGAACAACAAGATTAAAACCCCAAGCGGCGATGAGACGGCCTTTGTGAAAGAGAAGAAACTTCAAGACGAGAAATGGGCGAAGATCCTGGCTATGAAAGGGACAGAAAATGTTTTCGCTCTCCATCAAGAACTAGGTGAGCTATTAACTCAGAATGTGACCATCGTACGCTTCAACGATAAACTGGCGGAAACCGATGTTAAAATTCAGGAGTATATGAAACGCTGGCAGAATATTGGTCTAAACGATAACATTGAATGGGGAACCCAGGAAGCAACGTTCGTCCGTCAGTTTTGGAACATGATGGAACTGGCAAGAGTGATAACATTAGGAGCCTTACAGCGCAACGAAAGCAGAGGGGCGCATTATAAACCGGATTATCCGGAGCGTGATGATGAGAATTTCTTAAAAACAACCATTGCTGAGTGGACTCCCAGCGGTCCGAAGATTAGTTATGAAGACGTTGACATATCCTTTATTCAACCGCGTGCGCGCGTCTATTGATAAAGAGAAGTTGGAGGTGAAATTAAGATGGCTGAACAAATAATCCGTTTAAAAATCCGTCGTCAAGATGGCCCAAATAGCCCAAGTCGTTGGGAAGAGTTTCATCTTCCCTATAAAGAAAAACAGAATGTTATTTCTTGTTTAATGGAGATCCGGAAAAACCCGGTAACTGCTGATGGGAAGAAAACGACCCCCGTGGTTTGGGAATGCAACTGTGTTGAGGAAGTTTGCGGAGCTTGTACGATGATAATTAATGGACAAGCGAGACAATCCTGCTCTGCTCTCATAGACAAAATGGTACAGCCGATTGTCCTTGAACCGCTGACGAAATTCCCGGTGATACGGGATCTTATGGTTGACAGACAATTCATGTTTGATAACCTGAAAAAAGTCCGTGCATGGATTAATATTGACGGGACTTTTGATTTGGGACCCGGGCCGCGTTTCTCAGAAGACCAACGCCAGTGGAACTACGCAATATCCAAGTGCATGACCTGCGGCTGTTGTATGGAAGCCTGCCCGCAAGTGAATTCGCGTTCCAAATTTATGGGACCATCTCCTGTTGCCCAAGTGCGTCTCTTTAATTCCCATCCGACCGGAAGTATGAATAAACAGGAACGGTTGGCGCCTTTACTTGATGAAGGTGGAATTGCAGATTGTGGTAACGCCCAGAACTGTGTTCGGGTCTGTCCGAAGGAGATTCCTTTAACAGATATCCTGGCCGAAATGAACCGTCAAACCAACAAATTTGCGCTGGATCGTTGGCTCCGCAGATAGCACAACAGCACGGAAGACAATTATTTTATTTATTTATAAAGAAGACTAATTTATTTGGGAATACTAGGAGAAAATGCTTTTGGTTCAAAAAAAGTATGGGAATTAGACAAGAATAGCGTTCGAATTAAGGCTTAAACAGGATTGTCGGGGATTAGCTTTGCTAGTCCCTTTTTATTATCGTTTAAGGGTTTAAGTAATCGTATCCACGGGCAAACCTATAACTGTGGATTGAGAAAGGGGATATTTTAGATGATTGAGATAGGGAAAATGCATAACCTTAAAATTGCTAATTTCACATCCTTTGGCGCCTATTTAGATGCAGGCACGGGTATTCGGCACGATAATATTCTTTTGCCTAAAAAACAATTATCGGAGGGGGCTAAAGAGGGGGACGAGTTAGAGGTCTTTATTTATCGGGATTCCGAGGAACGGCTAATCGCCACCCGGAAAAAACCGTTGGCTCAATTAGGAGAATTAGTTTATCTTAAGGTCTCGGCTAAAACAGCGATTGGAGCCTTTCTGGATATAGGTTTGGAGAGAGGTTTGTTCTTACCATTTCATGAGCAGAGATTCCCGCTCCAGGTGGGTAAAGGCTATTTGGTAAAGGTCTACTTGGATAAGAGTCAGAGACTGAGCGCCACGACAGAAATTTATGAGTATCTATCGGCGGAATCTCCCTATCTGAAGAACGACAAGGTATCAGGAACAGTTTATGCTGTGAACCTCGAGATGGGAGCTTTTGTAGCCGTAGATAATAAGTATCTGGGACTCATTCCTGTCAATGAATATTTTAGTGAGTTGCGAGAGGGGGATCAAGTTGAGGCGCGGGTTATCCGGGTTAGAGAAGATGGCAGGCTTGACTTATCGTTAAGGGATCTTTCCTATATCCAAATAGATAACGACAAGTTGAAAATCCTCCAAGGAATCAAGAACCACGCAGGATTTCTGGCGCTTAATGATCATAGCAGCCCCCTTGAAATCCAAAGTCGCTTACAAATGAGCAAAGCCGCTTTTAAAAGAGCTCTGGGCAGACTGCTCAAAGAGAAGAAAGTGCTGCAGACGGATGGCGGATTGAAGGAAACACCACGGGAAATGAGGTAGGTGTGAATTTTGAAGATTATCGTTGATGCCGACGCTTGTCCGAGGGCTGTTTTGCAGATTTGCCTGAGGATTGCCCGTGATTATGCTATACCAGTTTGGACGGTAGCAAGTTTTAATCATGATATTGAGTCGGACCATCATGTGGTCGTAGGAAATGCATCGCAAGAGGCGGATATTCGGGTCATGAATCTAGCCCTTGCGGGAGATGTGGCAGTTACGCAGGATTGGGGTTTAGCGGCAATGCTTCTGGGGAAAGGGGTAAAGTGTTTAAATCCTGATGGACGAGAGTTTAGTGCTCAGAGTATTGCATTTTTACTGGAGGAACGGGAGGCTAAAGCAAAGTTCCGACGGGGGGGCGGCAGAACCAAAGGACCCAAAAAGAGAAGGTTAGAAGATGATCAACAGTTCGAGGCCTGTCTTCGAGATATACTTAGTAGATTATAAGAACTTAAATCGCCGCGCTAAAATAGAACAACTTTGATTGGAATCTGAGGGCTTGACAGCTCACAAAAGTAAAAAGGCTTTGCACTTTTAACAAAATTTGATAAACTAATGATTATTGGATCGATATAGTCGTTAGTCGGCGCCCAAAACTTACCAGATAAAACGATGGAGGTTAATGATGAGTACAATAGTAGAAACAAAGGAATTCCAAACAGAAATCCGGCAATTGCTGGATATTGTCATCCACTCATTTTACACTGAACGCGAGATTTTTTTGCGGGAGCTCATTTCCAATGCGGCCGATGCCATGGAGAAAGAACGTTACACACAACTTACGGGTCCGGAGGTTAAAGACAAGGATTTGCCTTTAGAAATCAGGATCGATACGGATGATAACGCTCATACCTTGACCATCACGGATACCGGCATAGGGATGACTAAAGAAGAGCTGGTTGAGAATTTAGGGACTATCGCCCATTCGGGCTCCAAAGAATTCATCAAACATTTGAGCGCCAAAGGGGATCAAAAGGATCTTAACCTGATCGGGCAATTTGGAGTTGGGTTTTACTCCGCCTTTATGGTCGCCGATAAAGTAACCTTCTATACCCGTTCCTATCAAATGGAGGGTGAATCCCTCGTCTGGGAATCAGACGGCGTAGGGAGTTATACGATTACTGAAGGAGAAGACCTAAGCAGGGGTACGACGATAGTTCTTCATTTAAAAGAAGATGCTTACGATTATGCCAAGGCAGAAACCATTCAACGAGTCATTAAACAATATTCCAGTTTTGTACCCTATCCTATTATCGTTAATGGGCAGAAAGTAAACACGGTTGAGGCTCTTTGGACGAAAAACAAAAATGAAATCACAGACGAAGGGTACAACGAATTCTATAAGTTCATTGCCAATGCTTATGATGAGCCGCTCTTTCGCCTGCATTTCTCCTCAGATGCCCCGATAAATATTAACACCTTATTATTTGTTCCCAGGGAGAACATCGAGCAATTTGGTTTTGGACGAACTGAACCGGGGGTAAACCTTTATTGCAAAAAAATATTAATTCAAGAAAAATCTCCGAATATCTTACCGGAGTGGCTGCGCTTTTTAAGAGGAGTTATCGACAGTGAGGAGCTGCCGCTGAATATTTCCAGAGAGACCATGCAGGACAATGCTTTGGTCAGCAAGCTTAGCAAAGTAGTCACCAGCCGTTTCCTAAAATTCCTGGATGATCAAGCGACTTCCGAACCGGAGAAGTATAAAGAGTTCTGGGAAAAGTTTAACTTCTTCATAAAAGAAGGGGCGGCAAATGACTTCACCCATCGTAAAGAACTCGTCAAACTTTTACAGTTTGAATCATCTAATACCCAGTCCGGAGAATTGGTTTCTTTAGCAGATTACGTAGGTCGGATGAAAGAAGACCAAACAGCCATCTATTATGTCAACGGTTCAACGCGAGAGGGGATAGAGGCTGGTCCGTATCTGGAAGTATTTCGGGACAAAGGCTATGAAGTGATCTATACTTATGCAGCAATTGACGACTACATTTTTGGTTCGCTTGGAGAATTTGAAGGCAAGAAACTCATTTCTGCGGATCAAAATGATTTGGATTTAGGTAAAGATGAACCGAAAGATAGAAGTGAACTGGCCTTGTCCGAAGAAGAAGTCAAGGCTTTGACGGACTGGTTAAAAGAGGTCTTAGGCAGTAAAGTGACAGAAGTACGGGAATCCAGGCGCTTGGTAGACAGTCCTGCAGTTGTTCTCAGTCCGTATGGGACAAATAGTATGCAGCGGATGATGCAACTTATGAATAAAGATCTCAATAACATAGGACCCAGTGTTTTGGAAATTAATGCCTCACATCAAATGATTAAACGTTTGGACGAAGCTCGGAAAAATGAGGACCCCTTTGCGAAGATTGCCGCAGAGCAGATTTTCGAGAACGCCCAAATTGCTGCGGGGCTGATTATTGATCCTCGGGGTATGGTAAAACGACTCAATGAAATTTTGGAGCGTGCCTTGGGGTAAACAGAAAAAATATTTGGCAGAGAAAAGAGGATGGGTTTCCATCCTCTTTGTGAGTTAGCAGCATTAATTTTATTCCATATATCCATCACCTAGTTTTTTGATCCAAAGCCACCATTTCTCTGGTCGTCAGGATGGTGGGTATCTAATCCTATCAGACCAATGCCCAGAGAACCGGCGGAGAGGGCGATAAGGTAGCGTTATACTGGTACTATTCCAAAATGGAATACATTTTAATGTTGTTATTAAGCGCCTGCGGAACTTTGTCGCAGAAACCTTCAAATTCTGGAGACTCTGACCAAACTAAATTAGCGGCTGATCTTTCAGTCTTCAAAAATGGAGATTTATATATTACTCCCTAGGAACTTAAAGAGAAGCTGGGAGATAAGTCAGTAATCTTGTTTGATACAAGTAAACCAGATGTTTATGAAAAAGGACATATTTCAGGGACCATTGGAATTGGCTTTCACGGACTTTCCAAAATAGTTGGTAAACCAGGTGATCCTTTATAGGGAACTACTTAAGACAAAGAAGAGCTTACTAAAAAGCTCGAGTCATATGGAGTGACTAACAGCAAGCTTGTGGTATTCACATCAAATGTGCTGCCTGGGCCGGGTTCTGACGGAAGAAATGTCTGGCAACTTCAGATGGCGGGGCTTGATAATGTTAAGCTTCTCTACGGAGGGAATCCTTATTAGAAGAACTGGGCTATGGAATGACCAAGGAGGCCTCTCCAAAGCCGACTCCGGTTACAGGGCTTACTCTTAAAGAGTTTGACAAAAGCTACTCAGCAGACAAGGCTTATGTATATGCGAACCTTGGAAAAACTGTAATCATAGATGTTAGGACAGAAAAAGAATATAAAGGAAGCCAAGACTCGGAAGAAGCCAGAGGAGGACATATTCAGGGGGCTAAGAGTTTTTTATGGTCTTCAATACTCAATGAAAATGCGACTCCAAAATCCCCTGAAGTAATAACAAAGATGATGGCGGACTTGGGAGTAACTCCTGCAGATGATTTTGTAGTTTACTGAACTATGGGTATAAGATCGGCTTATTTTAGCACGATCCTCAGAGTCGTTGGCTTTGATAAAGTTAGAAACTATGAGGCATCTATTTATGAGTGGTCTGCTGATTCGAATATGCCTATGGAGAAATAAAATCAAATGAGGCAACTAATAGGGGATGCCCTGAATAAGAAAACTCTACTCAACGATGATAAAAAAGTGCATAAAAAACTAGGCCTGCCCTAAAAGGGTAGGCTTAAATTTTTGCAGGCAAAGCTTTAAAGATATCTTGCTATGAGCTTTGCCATTGACGCGCCGGGAACCGGTTAAGGAGAAGAAAGAATCTTTATAATCAAGGGTCAAGACACTATCAAAGTAATTTAAATGGTCAGGTGTATGTGAATAAATATTGGTGTTTTACAATTCCTCATTGACTATACATTAATTCATGAATATACTAAAAATAGTAATTTAGAAATATCTTAATTATTAAAATTATCAAGGAGGGAATAAAATGACCGATATGGGAAATCTGTTAATAGCAAACGTACTTAAAGCCTTGGCGCACCCTACAAGGCTTAAAATAGTTCGTCTATTAAAAGAAAAGTCTTTATGTGTCTGTGAAATACTCCCTCAAATAGATTCGGAGCCGTCAAATGCTTCCCAGCATCTTGCAGTATTAAAAAATCAAGGTATTGTCGACAGTAAGAAAGATGGAACGATGGGTATATATAAGGTTACAAGTCCCGAAGTCTACGAAATGATTGATTTAGCAGAAAGTATAATC
>JBAQLX010000099.1:0-4995 GCA_049302315.1 Desulfosporosinus sp. | reverse complement strand
TGTTTCTGCGAAAAGGCGCTCTGGATCCAGATATTCCGGCCTGCCTAATTCTTTCCAGTGCGTAATCACCCGTTGTACCTCGTCATCCGTGACCAAGCAGCCTTGTACACGCAGCGCTTTATTCACTCCCAGAGGAGAATAAAGCATGTCTCCTCGTCCAAGAAGTTTCTCAGCGCCCGTTGCATCGAGAATGGTGCGGGAATCGATCTGAGACGAAACGGCAAAGGAAATTCGGCTAGGTATATTGGCCTTAATCACCCCGGTAATGACATCTACTGATGGACGTTGTGTTGCAATTACCAAATGAATCCCCGCTGCCCGAGCCATTTGAGCTAAGCGACAGATAGCTTCTTCAACCTCCCCGGCTGCAACCATCATCAGATCAGCCAACTCATCAATGATCACGACAATGAAGGGCAAGGCCGGAGTACAATTTATCGTTTCCCCGGCTTTCATTTTGTTATAATGTTCGATATCCCGGACCCCCGCAGCTGCAAAGAGTTCATACCGGTTTTCCATTTCCTGGACAATCCATTTTAAAGCTCCGGCTGCTTTCTTCGGATCAACCACAACTGGAGCTAAAAGATGGGGAATGCCGTTATACTGACTGAGCTCCACCATTTTTGGATCCACAAGCAGGAATTTTACTTCTTCTGGGGTTGCATTGTAGAGAATGGAATTAATGATCGATGTAATACAGACACTCTTCCCCGATCCTGTAGCTCCTGCAACAAGGAGGTGAGGCATTTTTATCAAATCACCTATGATAGGTTGATCCGCGATATCTTTCCCAAAGGCAACTTTTAGTTTAGAAGAGTATTTTCCAAAACTGGTTGTTTCAAGGACTTCTCTAAACGGGACAGAGCGCGCTTCTTTATTCGGAACTTCAATCCCAATAGCCGCAATGCCTGGAATCGGAGCTTCAATACGCACATCCCGAGCTGCCAGCCCTAATGCAATGTCATCCGCTAAATTGACGATCTTACTAATTTTAACGCCTGGTGCCGGGGCTAACTCATAACGAGTAATGACCGGACCTCTTGTTACTCGGATGACCTTGGCTTTAACTCCAAAATCAAGAAGCACTTTTTCAAGCTGTTTTGACGTTTCCGTATCCTGTAATATTACAGGTTTTAGGACTGGATCCAGTAAATTAAAATCAGGAAGCTTCCAATGTTTGTCCTTTTCTACGGTACTCACAAACTGAGCTTCTTCCGCTCCCTCCAGTTGATCTTGCATTTTATTAACTAACTGAGTAACTTGCCCCGCAAAATTTGGTTTCAATTCCAAGGCAGCCGCAACCTGAGCTTCAAACTCTGGCATTTCCAGAGATGTACTCGCGGTCTTTGAAACAGAATACTCAACGACTTGAGCAATCTTCTCAGCCTCATCGATCGTTCTACTGTCTTCTCTCAAATTTCCTACAAAATCAAGTGTTTCCGGTTCAAGGGGATTTCCGTCCGCCTTAAATTGAGCCAGGAATTCTTCTTGATCCGCTTGGGACTTAAACACCGAAGAAAACAGCGCTGGTTTCTCCGTAGGTGTTTTAGGGATCTCTCCTAGCGTATTACTATCTTGCCCAGGGATCTCTTGTTCAAATCTTTCTTCTTCGTCTACTTCCTCAAAGTAATCTTTAAGCCCTTTTAGCGTTGTCATTTTGCCAAGCTTCCTAGGGTAAAACGCCTCCCCTGTCCCAAAATAAGAAGGAAAATCTCTCCCCATTTCTTTCATCTCTTCCGCCTTTTGGACATCGGGATCCTTCATTTCCACCATATCAGGCGAAGAAAAATATCGATCAAATCCCTGCAAACTAACAAGTTTCCCTGCAGGAAGAGAAATACCCTCAGAGAAAATGTTCTGTTTAGATTTTGATTTTTGCAATTGATTAGGAATCTGATTATCAGACAACATTTTTCGGCGATTTCCCGTTAAATTCGGGGAATAAATCCAGAGCAAGATAGCTGCTACCAAACATAAGAAGGGTCCAGCCCAGGCTAGACTTCCCATAGCCACAGTAAACATGCTATAAACCAATTTTCCAATAGAAAGTCCTAAAGAACCCAATAGCCCTGCAAAAGCGAACAACATAAATAATACGCTGACTAATTTTAGTAAATAATAACTTGGGTTTTTTTCCTTTTTCGACACACCTTCCACCTCCACGCTTCTTATACATTATGGTAGTTGAGCTAGGAAAATGTCAATGCGTCCCACCCGGCTTCCTCTTTTTATAACACCGTTATAAAGAATGCAGTTTACATGTTTGCCGCTATATCTTCTAAACGATGCAATTGTTCTCTTAAGCCTAAAACAATCAGGAGATCACCCTGCAAAATTTCTTCTTCAGCGCCTGGATTACTGATAACCTGTTTATTCCGTAAGATTGCAAGAACCATTGCGCCTGTTTGTTGTTTTATACCGCTGGTTGACAATGTCTTCCCAACCAGGCTAGAGCCTTGGTCAACCCTCAATTCCAACATTTCCATCTCAATATTGTGATCATGAATCACGGTCTCGATATAATCCACACTAACAGGTTTTAAGATAGCCATTGCCATTCGCCACCCTCCTAAAATGGCTGGAGAAATTACTTTGTCCGCTCCGGCACGTACTAATTTTTTTTCAGACTCTAACTGATCCATCCGAGCAACAACATGAATAGCTGGATTTATCCCTTTGGCTGATAATGTTACATAGACATTTAAAGAGTCCTCCGGTAAGGCTGTGATAAGTCCTTTAGCCTTATCAATACCAGCCTTTTTCAGGATTTCATCGTGTGTTGCATCACTATGGATCACTAAAAACCCTTCTTCTGCTAACTGATTTGCCAGATCTTCTTGCTGTTCAATAACAACACATGAGGCCCCTTCTCTACGAAGGCGGTAAAGAACTTGCCTGCCCACACGTCCTGCTCCGCAGACAATGATATGATCTTGAAGTTGTCCGATCTTTTTATTCATTTTTCTTCTCCCATACTCCCCAGCCAACTGACCTTCAATTATAAAGGCCATCATCAGTCCCGCAAAATAGAGCATTACGCCGTCTCCAACAAGCATTAGGGAAACGATAAAAACTTGCCCGAAATTTGAGTGCACTACAATATCTCCATAGCCCACCGTTGTTACCGTTTGGACAGTTAAATAAATGGCTTGAGCTAAACTGAGGTGTTCCGTAAGTATTAATCCAACTGTACCAACAATTAGTGTTACAAGTAAGGCCAAAAAAGCAAGCCTAATACGCTTTTCCAACAAATAGCTCCTTTCTCTCAGGTTGAAGGTTAATTAAAGATACCCTAAGCATTTGTTAGGTAGGTCTGTAATTTCTGCACCCCTTCAAGCGGGACATCCATCTGACCCAGCTCAATCAGCCCAAAAGGGCCATGATAGTCACTACCACCTGTAGCCAAGATGGCTAATTTCTCTGCGATTTCAGCATAGTACGGGATCAGTATTTCTTGCCGTTCCCAGTAACCGTAATACACTTCAAGTCCAATGGGCCGATAAGCCAAAAGCTCGAATATTATTTCTGTATTGTGCAATAGTCCTGGATGAGCTAATACTGGAAGTCCCCCACAAGCAAAAATAAGATCAACTGCATCTTCAAACGTATGCAACAGATAAGGCAAATAAGCGACTCCCCCTGGCCGGAAATATTCTGCTATGTCACGCCAGCTCTGACTACTACCACTCTTCCGATGATATATAGCCCTCATAATATGTCCCTTACTAACTGCCCCCTCTGATCTGACTTCACGCTCAACATCTTGCCATTCCAAGGAAAGACCGCTGTTTTTCAGACATTCAACCATATCATAGGCCAAAGCGGTTCGTTGTTCACGTATTTCTCTCAAACGAGCCTGTAAGACAGGATGATTGACATCATTGAAATACCCCAGGAGATGAACTTCTTTGCCCTGATGATAAGTTAGTAATTCCACACCAGGAATAATATTTATATTTAAGCGTTTTGCCAGACTTTGAGCCTTGGCAATTCCTTCAGTACTCTCATGATCAGTAATACCCAAGATATGAACATTGTTGGCATGGGCGAGGTTTATGACCTCTTCAACCGATAGTAAACCGTCTGATTCTTGAGTATGGACGTGCAGATCGACCTTCAAGAACACCCCTCCCTTCCATTTTCCTTTATCCTGTAAAGAAGCATTGATTGTGCAAATAATTTCGCATAGGTATGAATTGGTTTAAATAGCACTCCTTATATTTATTATGACTATTCTTGCTTTTCTTTAAAAATCCTGCATGCTTGTTCCTTTACAATCAATTATTCCTAGCGCTCTTGGTCAGAGCTGAAGCATGATTTTAGACCTCTTATACCATCAGGGTTATAGAATTTACGCATTAAATTTTCCCCAAAATAGGACTGATAATACCCAAATCAATATGATATGGTAGTCTTGAAAAGGTAGGTTGGATACCAATGGATAAGACTATCATGATCCACTCTGGAAGAAATTTCACATCTGAAGATATAGATCTTATCAAGTGGACAAGTAAAAGATACCCTCAACTATCAAGGACAGAAATAGCACGAACCATATGTGAGTTTCCAGGCTGGACTTCACCAGCTGGAAGAGCAAAAACACCTCAATGTATATCTTTTCTGGAAATATTGGAAGAAGCAGGTGTCATTAAACTACCGGCGTTAGATGTTTCAAAAATAAGGTTTAGGAATTTAAAACTACCAGATTACGATATCGATACCACCCCGATCACTAGTAAATTAAAGGATCTCTTGCCGATTCATCTTGAAATTGCGCGAGCTGGCATCGACTTAAAGCTTTGGAGACGATACATTAGTGATTATCACATGCTCGGCGATAAACATGTTAATGGTTCTCGTTTAGCCTACTTTATCCAATCGTAAGACTCCCACTTCTACAAGTGGGAGAGGTACACCTTATTCTGCTTCGGTGGGGGTAGACTCCGACTTCGCCGCTAAGAATTCCTTTTGGGACGTGCGGCTTCGGCGAAACCC
>JBAQLX010000098.1:0-6906 GCA_049302315.1 Desulfosporosinus sp. | reverse complement strand
ATTTTCATTTTCGCCTGAACGCTGTCACGAATGGCCCAGTCAACGGTGATATTATTTTTTATGGATATAGTCAGATCCCTTGCAATCTGCTTCAGAATTTCTTCGCCCATAATTTCACGTGCTGATTCATTGTCCGCCAGGGCATCATAGAAAGCCAATTCATCCGGCGTTAGACCTGTGCTTTGGCCACGTTTTTCGGCCTCGCTGATCTGCTTAGCAAGCTCAATAAGTTCCATGATTACTTGTGTTGTTTCAATAGCCCGGTTCTGATACTTTCTGATTGCAGCCTCCAACAGCTCAGAAAATTTCTTTGACTGCACAAGATTCCGCCTTGAGAAGGTCTTTATGCCGCCCTTCAGCAGTCGATTCAAAAGTTCAACAGCCAGGTTCTTTTGCTTCATACCTTTAACTTCTTCCAGGAACTCGTCAGAAAGGATGGCTATATTCGGCTTGGAGAGTCCAACTGAATCTAAAATATCAATAACTTCATTTGAAGATATCGATTTGGAAATCAACTGCTTTAATTCACTATCCAGTTGGGTAGTTGTTTTCTTTTTATTATCATCACTAATCATTTTAACAAGGCTTGTCTTTACAGCTTTATGGAATCCGATCTCCACATTAAGCCTTTCAGCAATACCCGTTGTCGCGCAGATAGAATAAGCCCGCGCCATTTCAGTGACCAGCTTGATATAATCGTTCTTTCTATCCTCCCGCAGCCCAATGATATAGTCCATCGTTTCCACAATGGCCTGCATTTTCTCACTTGACTTGCCGGTGAAGAATTTGCTGTAATCATGGCCATGCAGCAGTTCTTTTATCAGATCATGCTTTTCCAAGAGAACTTGTGTGGCCACTTCTGTATCAACGCCGGTGGTCTTTTTATCACTTTCGGTATATTGGGAAAGAGCTGCTTTTAAGTTTTCAGCAATGCCCATATAGTCAACGACAAGGCCGCCTTGTTTTTCTTTAAATACCCTGTTCACCCGGGCAATAGCTTGCATCAGATTATGACCGCTCATCGGCTTATCGATATACATGGTATGCATACTGGGCACATCAAAGCCGGTAAGCCACATATCTCTGACAATGACAAGCTGTAATTCATCTTTTCTGTCTTTCATGCGTTTGGCCAAAGTTTCACGCTGGGCCTTCGTGCCAATAAACTTCTGCCATTCTGCAGGGTCAGATGATGCTCCGGTTATAACCACTTTGATTTTTCCCTTCATCAAATCATCGCTATGCCAGTCAGGGCGAATGGCCACAATCTCTTGATAGAGATCGATGGCAATTCTTCTGCTCATCGCCACGATCATGGCCTTGCCGCCTGCGTTTTCTTGGGCCCGCTCGTGTTTTTCGAAGTGCTCAACGATATCCCTGGCAATCTGTTCGACGCGTTCATGAGCGCCGACGATAGCCTCCAGTCTGGCCCATTTGCTCTTGAGCTTTTCTTTTTGGCTGTATTCCTGGTACTCGGTGATCTCATTATATTCAGCATCAATTTTGGGTTTTAAGGCCTCTGGGAGCTCCAGCTTGGCAATTCTGCTTTCATAGAAAATCTTTACCGTCGTTCCATCCTCAACTGCTCTGGTCATGTCATAGACATCGATGTAATCCCCGAATACAGCACGCGTGTTTTTATCCGTCAGTTCAACCGGTGTTCCGGTAAAGCCGATATATGAAGCATTGGGCAGGCTGTCCCGCATGTATTTGGCATAGCCGTATTTTACATCTGCCGCATTATCGCCTTTGACAATATCCGCAGCAAAGCCATATTGGCTGCGATGCGCTTCGTCTGCCATAACAATGACGTTTTTCCGGTCGGTAAGCACGATGCCTTTGCTATACTCTTTTGGTAATTCAGCTGCACTGGCATACTGAGCATAGGTTTCAAGTTCTTCTCTTAATTCAGTAGCAAAAGGAGCAAACTTATGAATGGTTGTAAAAATAATACCCCCGCTGGTACGATTATTCAGTAATTGTCTCAAATGGGTTCTGTCTGTGGCTTGCACCGGAGTGCTTCTGAGAATATCTTTGCTTTTCAGGAATGTGCCAAACAGCTGATCATCCAGGTCATTTCGGTCAGTAATCACTACAATGGTCGGATTTTCCAGTTCTTCACTGATTACCAATTTCCCGGCATAAAACACCATCGACAGGCTTTTCCCGCTGCCCTGAGTATGCCAAACAACACCGATTCTTCGATCCCCAGACTCCTGAGTCGCACGTTCGGTACTAGCGACTGCTTTATTAACCGCATGGTACTGATGATAACCGGTAAGTATTTTAATCGTATCCTGGCCATCACTTTGGAATAAGACAAAATGCTTAATAATATCCAGGAAGCGGTCCCGCTCAAACATTCCTTTTATCAATACTTCAAGCTGGGGAATGGACAGCGGCGCCACATCATCCCCCTCTATAGTACGCCAGGCCATAAATCGATCTTCATCAGAAGTAAGCGTACCGGCCCTTGCGTTGATCCCATCACTGGCGACCATAAATGAGTTATAGGTGAACAGGGACGGGATTTTCATCTTATAACTTTGAAGCTGGTTGTAGGCATCAGTAATATCCACATTTTCATCGCTGGCGCTTTTCAGTTCAATGACTGCCAGAGGAATGCCATTTACAAATGCAACCAGATCAGGCCGCTTTTCAACTCCATGCTCGAGGATGGTAAACTGGTTGGCAACCATAAATTCGTTATTTAGTGGCTTTGCAAAGTCAAATATATAGATCTTTTCGGTTCGATAACCGTCATCCGGCTGCTTCACCTGGACATCAAGACCATCAGTAATCATCTTTTGAAATGCTTTGTTATTCATGATCAGACTGGGGCTTTGTGGAATGACTATCTGCCGGAAAGCATCTTCAAGAGCATCACTCGGCATTTTGGGATTTATTCTGGCAAGGGCTTCTTTCAACCTATCGTTAAGAATAACATCGCTGTAATCCTCCCGTTCCGGATACTCACCATCAGGTGCAATATCCGGAGCGAAAACTATCTCATAACCAAGCTCCTCAAACCATTCCAGGGTGGCTTCCTCTAAGTGGGACTCGCAGTAATTTTTTGGCATCTATTGCACCTCCTCTAGTGGAACTCGAATTTCACCGGACATGAGTTTTGGTAATAAAGAATTGCGGATTACCTTAAGCGTTTGGTTTTGAATACACAATTCTATAATTTTTTCAATAATTGGGTTCATAAGATTACTCAAAACTTTCATGTCTAAATCGCTCGGTATGATCACCTTAGATTCTTTTATATGACTTCTCTTTATATGACCCATTGTTGTTGCTTTATCCTGAGCAATAGCCTTGAACTTTTCAAGATGCTTTAAAGTCCACAAATAGTAAAACCATTTATCGTAGTTTCTTGACGTAACCTTGAACAAATGCTGATTTAATCCACCTTTTCCCCCTGTCCAAATTTTAACCATTAAAGTTCCAGACCACGAAAATATTACATCTCCGTCATTAATAATGTATTGTTTTGGGATATTCACACTTGCTTTGTCACTACTTTCATCTATAAATCCTTGATTTAGTTCTTTGATTTTAATAACTGGTAAAAATTCATCTGTTTCAGTGCGAAATTTTTGCATGGCTAATCCATTAAGGTAGTCTGCAATATTGCCTAAACTTTCTACTCTCCACCCCTTAGGAATCCTACCTAACTCGCTATCCTTAAACTCACTATCTTGAAAAGGCTCAAAATCAATAAACCAGCTTTTGAAAAGTGCCTGTGCCATTTCCTCAAGGTTTTTGTTGATGCGGTTGTTGAGCTCTATTTTGTCATCGAGGCAGAGCAAGGTGTTTGCTATTGCTTTTTGTTCTATTAAGGAGGGTAGTTCTATATTAATCTGCTCAAAAGTACCTTTGTTTACAATTGGCATTGTAGTTCCACCTCTTGCCAATTGTTTAATATATTCGTACATATTAGATATTTTATAATACAAAAAATTTGCATCAACTTTTTCTTTGTTAATGATAATTGAATTGATTTGTTGATTTGTTACACATTCAACGCTATTTAAAGCAACTTTACCCATGTCAGATCCAATACAAGTAACTACGACAGAATTATCAGGTAATACTTTACCTTTCAATCCATCCTTACCTTTTTGAGATAAGTATCTATCTGCACTAAATATTTGCTTATGATAGTTCTTAAAATCAGTAGGCGTAACAAAAGGAATTACATCTCCAAAATGGTCTGGTGTTTTGCTTGATGGAGTTTTTCCTGTTACAACTGTTCCTACTTCTTCCAGCTTAACCTCTTTCCACCCATTAATACTCATACCCCATCTCCCCCAGTCTTCTTCTGGGTTTTAGCGTTAAGCTTCTTTCCCACCTGTTCTATGGTCCGCAGAAAATCTCGCTCCACAGGGGACAGATCATTCTTGGTCCGTTCCTTATATTTTTCATACTCAGCTTCTGCTTTACGAACAGCGTCGTCATGCTTTATATTACCTGCATGAGTTAGAATATCACGTTCACTAATCTTCAAAAAGTCATCCAATTTATTTACCCAGTCCTGCATATACATTGGCTTCCTAAGTTTTGCCTGTAGTTCAGCAAAATCAATAAACGAGGATACGATAAGGTTTAATATTTCAATTTCTTCTTCGTTTAAATAATTCTTGGCTACGACAACATCGGATTTATTGACTCTTTTCCCCTTAAAATTTGTTAAACCCATAAAGTCGTCTTCGGCCTTCGCCCTCAAGGCAATTATTTCTGCTGCAGTATGACCATGTGATGCCCAATGCATTTTGTTTTGTATGGTCTGAAAGAATTTCTTGGTCATGGCTTGACTTGGGTCATAATCTATGCTCGTGGCATAGATCTCAAGTACCTTTTTCCAAAAAACCTTTTCACTGGAGCGAATATCACGAATACGTTTTAATAGCTCATCAAAATAGTTGCCCCCGCCTGCTTTCTTAAACAGGTCATCGTTCATGGTAAAACCCTTAATGATGTATTCCTTAAGTCTCTGGGTTGCCCAAATTCTAAATTGAGTTCCCCTGTGTGATTTGACCCGGTAGCCTATTGAAATTATTACATCAAGGTTATAATACTTGATTTTATATGACTTCCCATCAGTTGCAGTTGTCAAGTATTCCTTGACAACTGCATTTTCCTTAAGCTCTCCTTCCTTAAAACAATTGTTGATATGCAAACTAATATTTTGTTTAGTCGTCTGAAACAGTTCTACCATCTGAGCTTGATTTAGCCATACAGTTTCATCTTCAATTTGCACATCAATTTTTGTTTGTCCGTCCTCAGTTTGATAGATCAATATTTCAGTGTGATTTTTAAAACTCATAGCCAATCGCCCCCAATCGCTGTTTGATTTCATCCTCCAACTTATGGGATTTGGCAAACATCTCGGCAAGCTCGGCTGTAAGCCTGGTCATCTTTTCATCAAATGGCTCGCCGTCATCTTCCGCTTCTTCTATCCCAACATATCTGCCCGGCGTTAATATATACTCATGGCCTCTAATCTCTTCAATATTGGCCGATTTACAGAATCCCCGAATATCTCCATACTCTTCTTTACCGTCACGCCAGTTATGGTAGGTATCATATATTTGCTTGATTTCCTCATCTGTCAGCTCCCTGTGTTTGCGGGTTTCCATATATCCCATCTTGCGAGCGTCAATAAACAGGATTTTATCTTTCCGGTTTTCTCTCTTCTTGGAGATAAACCAGAGACAAACCGGAATAGTTACGTTATAAAATAAGTTCGGCGGCATGGTTATAATGCAGTCCACAAGTCCTGCTTCGATGATATTCTTTCTGATTTCCGCTTCCGCTTTGGTCGAAGTACTCATAGATCCGTTGGCCAGTACAAAACCGGCAATACCGGTTGGAGATAATTTGCTGATGATATGCTCTATCCAGGCGTAATTGGCATTGTTTGCCGGTGGGATACCGTACTTCCAACGAACATCCTCCTGAATTAAAGTATAGTCACTAACGTTGAAGGGCGGATTGGCAAGTACAAAATCGGCCCGCAAGTTTTTATGTAGATCATTACCAAAGGTATCCGCATCTCTTTCACCCAAATTACCGTCGATGCCTCGAATGGCTAGGTTCATTTTACAGAGTCTCCAGGTGGTCGCCGTGAATTCCTGGCCATAAATATGAATATCATCTTTTCGGCCCTGATGCTCTTCGACAAATCTTTTGGATTGAACAAACATACCACCTGATCCACAACAAGGGTCGTATACTCTACCCTTGAAGGGCTCAATCATGCCCACCAGCAGTTTCACAATCGTGGGCGGGGTGTAGAACTCCCCTTCACTGGAACCAAATTTGCCCAGGAAGTATTCATAAACCCGCCCTAGAATATCCTGGGCTTTTGATTCTTTGCTGCCCAAATTAAAGGAGAACAAATCTATCAGTTCACCAAGCTTGGTTTTATCAAGCTCCGGTCTGGCATAATTTTTCGGCAATACCCCTTTCAGATTTTTGTTTTCTCTTTCAATGGCAATCATTGCTTCATCAATGATTTGACCGATGGTGCTTTTTTTTGCACTTTTTTTAATAAATTCCCACCTGGCACCAAGTGGAACAAAGAAAATATTGTCCTCGATGTAAGCATCCCGGTCCTCTTCGAAACCTTCACCTTCCGCCAGCAACTCATTATATTTTTCTTCAAAGCTGTCTGAAATGTATTTTAAGAAAATGAGTCCTAATATGACAGCCTTGTAATCGGAGGGCTGAATATTTCCTCTCAGTTTATCCGCCATTTCCCATAATTTATTTTCAAATTCCAAGTTTACTGCCATCGTTTTGCTCTCCTGTTTTATGTGGATTTTTCATTTTTGATAAGCTCATATTTCGCTCTTTTTCTTTAATTTCTTCACGTTTTTCAGCACTTAAAAGATAGCC
>JBAQLX010000097.1:0-1791 GCA_049302315.1 Desulfosporosinus sp. | reverse complement strand
CTTCTAACCCATAATGGTACGCACTTTTAGCAACCGCCCGAATCACCGCATTAAGCCCCGGGCAATCCCCTCCGCCAGTAAGTACTGCAAGTTTACGCATCTACGACACCCCTTATTCATGTTTTACTTTTTTATCATTCCCTGGCTTGGTAAAATGCCTCCGGTCAACCCGTCATAAACTTCCATTTTCTAGCATTCCCACTTGAACGAAAATATAATGGTACGGGCTATGGAAGTTCCTCCTACTCAACAAACAAAATCTGTAAAATATTCTTCTGCATGGCCATTTTCTGGGCAGCTTCACCATCTATCGGTCCGAGTACCATTTCAACCCTTTTCCCATTGGCCCTCAAGGCTTGGCATTGACGAATAATTTTCTCTGCATTGGATCCATAAACCAAAATTTCGGCTCCCTCCACAGGGGGAAGTGGGAATTGTTCTAACAGGTTCCCGAGGTGAATAGCAAACCCAGTTGCTGGTTGTGGAACACCAAAATCGGCGTACAACTTATCATAACGTCCTCCCTCAACCACCGGGAAACCCATTCCTGGAACATATCCTTCAAAAACCGCACCCGTATAATAGGAAAAACCACGTAGAATGCCTAAATCCAGCGAGACATTTGCTTGAACTCCAAAATCATGCAAATACCGATAAATTCGCCTTAAACTCTCCACAGCTTTCCTAATCGCTGACCGTTCACTCCAGAGGAGGACTTCATCCAAAATTTCTTCTCCCCCGTGAAAATGAGGTAAACGCAGTAATAGCTCCTGAACACGTTCAGGTAACCCGCTAATACTTACCCAGCTTTCCACACCAACCATGTCTTTGCGAGCTAACGCTTCTTCCAGCTTGGCTTGCATCCCCTCATCGACCCCCGCTTCCAACATGAGTCCTGAAAAGATCCCCATATGCCCAAGGTTAAACTGATAGTTTTTCAAACCTAAACACGCAACAGCTTCCACAGCGAGGGCGATCACCTCTGCATCAGCTAGTTCTTGGTCAGAACCGATGAGTTCTACACCCACTTGGCGGAACTCTCTATGCCTAACCGTGGTATTACGATAGACATCCGCACTGTAACACAGGCGAAGTGGTAAACTTGCCCCGCGCAAGCGTGTACTGACCAAGCGTGCTATCGGCATCGTCAGCTCTGGTCGCAAGGCTAGAATACGTCCTTCACGGTCAAAAAATATGTATAATAAGTTATCTTGTTCGAGATCCGGTTGAACACATGCGCAAAATTCAAGGGTTGGAGTCAACACTTTCTGATAAGACCACTGACGAAAAAGCACAAGAATATCTTTCTCTAAGCGCTCCTGCACAGTAACTTCCTCCGGTAGTAAATCGCGCATTCCCTCTGGTATGCGTTGTCCTAGATTTGTTCTTTGCAATATAATTCTGCTCCTTCTATATTGACATAACAAGTGCCCTAATCATTTTGCTCCTGCAAACGCTTTAAGATCAGTTGATACCCATCCGCTCCAAAATTTAAACAACGCTTCACTCGGCTGATCGTCGCCGTACTCACTCCTGTCACATCCCCGATAGCCGTGTAGGTTTCATTCCTCTGCAACATTTTGGCAACTTCCAGACGCTGGGCCAGAGCTTTAATTTCTGCTATTGTCGCAATATCTTCAAAGAACCGATAACACTCTTCTTTGTCTTTTAGCAATAAAACTGCTTCAAATAAGGCATCCGTTAACGAATTCCGTAAACGCTCATCGCTAGGCATAGTTTTCCTCCTTGATAAGGGTTACTCTCTTCCTTTAATATATTAAAGCGTAGTTC
>JBAQLX010000096.1:0-3231 GCA_049302315.1 Desulfosporosinus sp. | reverse complement strand
ATTTACGCATAATGCGAATAATTATGGCTATTCAAAATGAAGATCCTTCTGATGATGGGTTAGTAGCTTAGACATCAGATCGAAAACTTTTGACTGTCAAGTAAACGTAACAATGACATTCGACGATGGTGTTCATTATCATCAAGCATATTATACCTTTCCAAGTTATGATCAATATAATGCGGTACAACATCACTTTTTAAGTGGTGGATATCATTCAGCGACTGTTTCTGGTTGGGGATATAAAGATTTTGGATTAATTCGTTTTACAATTACTCCTACGACTGACGGTACGTATCTTAACTAGTGACAATTTCATAGAACGAATTTTATATAAAGAAGCCCCTGGTGTGTTTGAATCATTTCGGCCCACACACCAGGGTTTAATCAAATTAGAGGTAACGTTGATATGAAAATATACATTCGTCATCAGCTAATATTTGCGTTTCTATTTTTAATAGGTATGGTACTTACGATCCATCTAACCCACCAATATGCGTTAAGTATACAGTCACTTCCTAATCATCCAGATGAACTTAATATATTTTATTGGTTAACTCCGTCATTTGCGGTAATTCAAACAGGAAATTTAATTTTGTTGTGGGGTGGTGCTTTAGCGTGTATATTTGGCACTACAATTCCTGATATTAAAGAATCTCAAAGCTTAAATCACATAATTAGAAATATTATTCTTATAGTTGTATTTATTCTGGAGTTTTCAGTAATTTCCATAGTAAGTACCTATATTTACGAAAAAATATTTATCTCGATACAAATTAATTTAACTATAAATATTTTACAACATTCGATTAAAATGTTTATCGCAACCTATTTATATTTATTATTTTGGGCCCTTTTGGGTTATGGTTTAAAATTATCTCTTAAGTATAAAATATTAGCAATAATTATTGTTCTTATAATACAAATTGCTGAATATTTTTATATAATCATTCAAAACCCGTCACTAGAAAAATATTTACCTTATGCTCTAAGTCGGCAGATAGTTGCTAGTCAATTTCCATTTTGGGAAGATGGATCTTGGGCTGCAATTCCAGGTACAATTATATATGCGAGTTCTCCAATGATCGTTGACGATAGATATAATATTCTATTCATAAAACCTTGGTTGATTTTTATGTTTTTATTATGGTACTTATTTTTGGCTTATGCTTTATTTATTTTCCGAAACCTTTCAGAAACAAAAAAAATATTTTAATGTTTAAAGGATGATATTTTATGTTAGTGAAAACCGAAATAAATAATATTCCAAAACCCCAAAAGAATAATTTATTTAAAAACAAAATGATTAATATAGATAACTATTTTAGTCATTTTAAACCTGTTTCTCCAATGGAGGCTATTTTGTTTGATTCAACTGCACAAGTTGTTGTTGCTCTTCTTTATAGAAATAGTAATTCAGAGCAACCGATTAATATTGCTCTACCAACAGGAGCAATAACAAGTTTTGAAATCCTGGATATCCCCTTTGTAAAGATCTTGCCTAGTCTTTTTAAAGTGAATCGTTTAATAATCAATGGAAATAATATTGTCGAAGTTTTTATAAAGGGATTATTGGATGAAACTAGGGAATCATTTAAAATACTCAAAGAAAGCAACAAGATAGATCCCTGTCTAAATAAATTATTACGAAGTAACATCGAAGAAGATTTTTCGCCATTAAATGTCACCGCTTTTGAAGTTAAGTATTTAAACTCTTTGTCTGACTCTGGAAGAATTTCTCTCGCATTATCTAATAAGTTTTTTAGCTACTTATTAATTCAATCAATTCGATATAACGGGCTTTTTAGTATTCCATTTTGTGCTTGGAGAAAGGACGAAATTGAAAATGAACATTATTTTAATGACTTAACAAAGCTTTTCAAAAAGATATTTGTTGTTGGTGCAGGAAGGGAATGGGAAAGCACTTATTTAATAGTATCAGAACCTTTTAAAGATATAGTGGATTGTATAGTTGATGACAATTTGATTCAAAAATGAATAATGTCATTAGCCTTTTCCTCATATAAGACCAATGCTCGGGGTTGGAAAAAGACTTCGAAGATCATTTTTGTGGACCTCTTTTTCACTGTAGCCTCAAAAATATCATCGGGAGCAAAGTTGATGGCAGAAAACATGGATCTTGCGAATAAATTTATTTCATTGGATGATGGTTAAAATCAAGCTGCTTGTTTCTTGTAGTTGTGATACAACCCTCCAAGAATAGGCTCAGGAACCAAAATCGTATCCGCTGCGGAAGAAACAGACCATTCCATTGAAGGAACAGGCGTCTGGCACTCAATGACCTGGTGAGTCCTTGCAGGATTGTAATATTTGTTGATATATTCGCTAAGCAGAGATTCAAGATGTTTTGCGCTTAACGGAATGACATGATCAAGCAATTCTCTTCGGAGGATGCCGACAACCCTCTCGCAAATACCATTTTGCCAAGGGCAGTGGTAATCCGTCTTCTTGGATTTTATATTTTTGTTATTGAGGAATTGCTGGAAGTATGCCGAGGTAAAAATGGAGTCGTTGTCATGAATCAGATATACCGATGTTGTGCCGTAGGGCGTGGCCTCCCTGATCTGCTGTGTTACCCATGCAGAGGATGGATTGGAAGTGACGGCAAAATGTTCGATCTTTCTGCTGTCATGACTGATGATAACGAGGACATACAGTACCTTGAAATATAAGGTGGGAACGACAAAAAAGTCTATTGCCCATATGCCCTTTCTGTAATTATGAAGAAAGGTTTTCCAAGATTAAATCTGTTTTCCGCTTGGGGTCTTTGGTGACTTGGGGATGTATTTCGCAATGGTGTTGGGGGCGGAAGTATCAGAAATGCTAAGGTTAACCAGCCTTTCATGAATTTTTTCGACCTGTGCGGAATATATTAACCAATTATTAACATTGATACCAATCATTGGCTGAACAACCTAACTATAATAAAATATGATGGTGCTCAGAGCTATATCTTGACGGAGGTTATCTGAGTATGAAGATGAAAATAACAGTTGAAATTGAAAATGCCGACAACTTTAGGGAAGTATTCCACAAATATGAAACTGCTGTATTGAAAGCAAGAAATATTGCGGCGGAGCTTGCCACTGAAGAATACCTTAGCGAGATGTCAAAAAAAAATTACCACAAAAGCCGAAGGACGAAACGGAGTAACCGTCAATGAAGACGTCTCCAGATACAAACTGGACGCAGAAATTGGACGGATGGATG
>JBAQLX010000095.1:0-9808 GCA_049302315.1 Desulfosporosinus sp. | reverse complement strand
GGCTATGGATTTCGTATATGATGAATATTGCATCAGGTGCTTCTATCGTAATTTTATCGATAGGCTTTTATTTTTTAGCGTATATTTACCGTTTGATATTTACTAAATTAAGAAGAAAAAGAATTGGCAATAGATAACATCATTCCAAAATGGAATATGAGATATTAAGGGATATTATAACAGATCATTGGTACTTTGTGTTAAGGAACCTGCAGGATTAACATAAGTTATTTTTCCACCCGTGAGCAAATTGAAACTTTTTTGAATGGGATGCTGAGGCTGAGTAAGGGTGGTTAGTTACCTTAACGGGCAATCCTTTACATTGTCGTTCCCGCCCTTCATTGTTATTTCAGGATGAACAATTAAATATTGGATTCCGCTCGATATAAGCCCTATCTCTCTGCTGGATAGGGCTTTACAAAATTTCTTTATGTCCGATCACTGGTACTCCCTAGAGGACCGGATGAAGATAGAAATTTTCGGGAAACCGAAAGGTGAAGGGGAAGGGGAAGGGGAAGCTATAAGAAGTGCTATCCCTTATTGATATATGTTCAAAACTGAGTATAATAGAAATTGTAAAGGGCATATGTCAATAACCAATAAGGAGGAGATCAACATACCGGGAAGAAATGGAAGAGGTCCAACGGGACGTGGAGCAACGAGCGGAAGAGATTTAGGATCTTGCATGGGAACAAATGCTGTTCGAATGTACTGGTTTAAGACTAGACCCAGGATAAGGTAACAGAAGAGGACTTGGAAATCCAGTTGCAGACCCGGCAGTCTCTAAAACACAAAAGGAATTGCTCCAGGAGCAAAAAGGGCAGTTTGAAAGCAGGCTTGATATCATAAGCAAGCACCTAGAGAGTTTATAAGAAGGGATAGAAGCAGCAGGGGACGCTCCTGTTACTTTTATCGCAAATGAGGAGAACGAATTATGCCAAGACCAAGAAAATGGAGAAGAGTGTGTTGCCTACCGGAAAGCAACCGATTTGGACCACTCAACGTTCCAATTAATCAAGAGCATTTTGTGGTTATGACTGTTGATGAGTATGAAACGATCCGACTGGTTGATTTACAGGGGTTTACGCAGGAAGAGTGTGCCGACCAAATGCATATCGCCCGCACAACCGTTCAGCGTATTTATAATGATGCGCGAAAAAAACTTGCAGAATCTTTAGTAAACGGAAAAGTGCTAAAGATCGAGGGCGGAGATTATACACTTTGTGACGGCCTTGAGAAATCCTGCGCTTGTGGCGGTTGCCTCAGACATCGCTGCGGCAGAGGTTTTATGGAAGATGATATAACAGAGGTGAGTGATAATTAAGGCACTTAACGAGTTCTCCGAAAATAAAGTGCATTGCTCTAATCCAGGAGTGGAATATGTTTGCCATAAGTACCATGATGAGTATGAAAATTAAGGTGTTAATGCCGCATGCCGAACTTAACGACAAAAGAAAGGAGATTGTTTAGGTTGAAAGCAACAGTTGATCAAGAAAAATGTATTGGTTGTGGGCAATGCGTAGATATTTGCCCGATTGAGGCTATCGAACTCGATAATGGTTTTGCGGTTATAAGTGATGAATGTATTGAGTGCGGGGCGTGTACGGACGCATGCCCTACGGAGGCAATATCACTACCACTGTAAATGGGATAGGAGTTAAATAAAACAGGTGGCGTAATTAATAAGGGAGATGTTGTTGAATTAAGCTAAGTTTAGGAGGATCAAGTGGTTAACACGACGAAATAGCATAGATAATCGGAAATATTAATTACTGAGGTTGGGGAGGCGGCTATAAAATGGCAATTTATGAATTTGAAGGGAAAAGACCATCAATCGGCAAGGGAAGCTATATTTCTCCGGAAGCGACCATAATTGGTAACGTTACCTTGGGTGAAGGTTGTTATGTGGCTGCCGGCGCACGGATGAGAGGGGACTGGGGTAAAATTACGATCGGAGCAGGTTCCAATATCCAGGAAAACTGCATTATTCATGCTTCTCCTGGTTGTGAAGCTGTTCTGGGGCCACGGAGTCACATTGGTCATGGGGCGATTCTGCATACGCCTCTATTCGCTGAACATGTTTTGGTCGGCATGGGTGCGATCGTTATGGATAATGTGAGTATCGGAGATGGCTGTCTGATCGGCGCCGGCGCTTTAGTAGTAGAAAATACCATTATTCCGCCTTATAAACTTGTCGTCGGTTCGCCGGCCAAAATAGTTGCTGACCTTTCTGATGAAACCGCGCAAAGAAATCTTGATGAAGCAACAAGTTATTACCTTACCTTACCGGAACGCAGCCATAAAGGGATTAAGCAAATTAGTCTGGAAGAGGTCATGGAATAGGAGGAATTTGATATGCTCTACGTTTTTGATGGATACACCCCTGAGATTGGGGAGGGGACTTATGTTAGTGAAACAGCAATTGTGATTGGAAATGTCAAAATAGGAGATAACTGTTATATTGGTCACGGCGCTATCTTACGTGGAGATTATGGCAGAATTGAAATAGATTCAGAAACTGCGGTGGAAGAAGGGGTGATTATTCATGTACCCCCGGATTCAGTAGGTAGAATCGGCAAGAAAGTTACGTTAGGTCATGGGGCGATCGTCCATTCGGAAGATATAGGGGATTGGGCAGTGATTGGGATGGGAGCAGTAGTCAGTATTAGAGCTAAAATTGGGGCTGGATCGGTTGTGGCGGAGGGCGCCGTCGTAAAAAGGAATCAGATAATTCCTGAAAAGGTTGTGGTTGGTGGGAATCCGGCTAAAATTATTCGTGAAGTCAAAGAGGATGAATTTGTTTTGTCGTCTCGGGTTAAACATATTTATGTTGATTTAGCAGAAAAATATTTAAAAATCGGGATGCAGAGAGTACCGGAATAATAATTGCCAGCCAGGTTTTCCTTGAAGATGTAACCCACGGATGTAACCCACGATATGTGGGGGGATAGTTTTAGTGAAGGAGTCATTATGAGCAACAATCAACCGATACAATATTCAAAAATCGGTGTACTTGCCATAGCACATATGCTAAATGACATGTATAGCAACTTTCTGCCTCAAATGTTTCCCTTTCTCGTCGTCTTACGCGCCGACTTTACAGCCACACGAGCTGCGATTCTCGTTTCTGCCTTTACGATCACATCATCAATGGTCCAGCCCATATTTGGTTACTATTTAGATCGCCAGGGAAAACGATGGCTGGTTTATGTTGGTACTTTATGGATGGGCTTCATGCTGAGTATGACCGGAATAGTGCAAGACTACACTTTGCTTGTAATTTTAGCGGGGCTAGCTGGACTGGGTACAGCGGCTTTTCATCCTCAAGCCTCCACGATGGTCAATGTATTGAGCGGAGAACATAAGGCCATGTTACTATCAGTGTTCTTTGCCTTTGGCTGTCTTGGTTTCGCCTTAGGACCGCTGCTTTTGGTTCCCCTGTTCCAAGCCTATGGATTGCAGGCAACCCCTGTTACAGTGATTCCTGCAATTCTGGTCGCCCTCTTACTGTTTTTTTCTGTTCCAAGCAATAATTTACTGTTAGGAAACGCACCAGATTTTTCAGCAGTTTTGCTTTCCTTGAAGTCTGCTTCAAAGGAGCTCATAGCCATTATTGGCGTGATTGCCATTCGCGCACTCGCTTATATGGGCATGTTAACGATGTTCCCTTTATATTTTAAGTCGCAAAATATATCAAATATCGGCGCCAGTCATTTAGTTACGATCATGCTGGCAGCAGGAGCCTTCGGCGGCGTCATCGGTGGCTTTATCTCTGACAATTTCGGGCGTAAGCGCTTGATAGTTGGCTCCCTCCTTCTTTCCACCCCTTTATTTTTTGCCTTTTTGAACACCCAAGGCTCGCTAAGCACTGTTTTTCTGACCTTGGCCGGCGCAACATTGTTATCAAGTAATTCTGTGACAGTGATAGCTGCTCAAGAGGCCATCCCCAATAACAAAGCAATGGCTGCAGGATTAACTATCGGCTTTGCGGGCGGAATCGGAGGGCTTGCGGTTGTCCTTTTGGGCCGCATCGCTGATCTATGGGGTTTGCAGACAGTGATCGAAGTGATCTTTTTTCTTCCCCTTATCGCCGGTATGTTTGGTTTATTCATGAAAAGGCAACCCTCAGCACGTTCCCTGAGGATAGGGGCACGCTGAGATTTTGCAGAGAACATCTTAATCGAGGGGTACCATACGAGGGTCTCTTCTGCAAAGTGGCGCATGGTGGGAAAATTAACTGAAAAACGAATTGATATGAGCGGTTGAGGTGATTTCATCAAGGCCGCTTTTTTAGCTTAAGATTTACTTTTGAAACGAATGCAGTGGATGTTAAGTTATGTTTAGAATTGACAGTGTATATTAGATATTATATACTATATGTTAGCTTATGTTCGTTGTCATAAAGTTATGAATGGCGATATTTTTGTCATCAACAGAGCCATTTATCCAATTATTTCTTTTGCTCGCATCTCACGCGGCAAAAATATCCGCTTGCTTTGGACACAGGACGGTATGCTTTGCATGCCCTAGGTGATGGTCTGGAGTAAAAAAGCCGATGAGCGTTTGCTGGAGATCGGGGATTTTCTTATATCCCGGCAAGTGCAGGAGTATTTGGCACTCCAAACGTTCGCGCCTGTTTCAGCAGATGTAGCCATTCCTCAAATCCTGACGGAACATGATTTCAGTTTGCGCCGGAAAGGCTGGGAAGATTTTCAAAGTGCAATTCAAGGTTTCAAAGATTGAAAATTAAATTAAAGGGCATTAGAGGAGGAGTTAGCGTGAAAAAAACAAGTAAAGTTATTGGCATAATGCTACTAATTTTCATGACATGCTTATCATTGACAGCATGTGGAAACAAGTCGGGAGTAACTCAAAATGAGCAGACAAACAAAACCGGAGCTCTCAGCGGTAAGACTCTACAGGTCTATTGCGGAGCTGGAATGACGAAACCGTTTGGTGAAATCGCAAAAGCATTTAAAGAAGAAACAGGGTGTGAAATGCAAGTAGTATACGCAAATGCAGCTCAAACTCAGACGCAGATTAAAACAACGAAGGAAGGTGATTTATTTATAGCAGGATCTGCAGATGAGCTTTCGCCTATTAAAGATTATGTTGCTGGCAGTAAAAATCTTGTAAAACACATTCCGGTTTTAGCTGTAAAAAGTGGTAATCCCCTAAGCATTACCGGTTTAAAGGATCTGGCAAAAAATGGTGTTAATGTAGTGCTGGGAGATGCCGAGGCTACGCCGATTGGCAAAATATCGAATAAAGCATTGTCCGATTTGGGAATTTTACAAAGTGTAAATGTTGTTGCAAGAACTGCTACCGCACCGGAAATTTTTACTGCATTATCGATGGGCCAATGCAATGCCATTATTGTTTGGAAAGAAAATGCCAGCGGCTCGGATGTTGAGATTGTAAAGACAACAGATTTAGATGCATATGTAAAAACTGTTCCTGCTGCCAGTTTGAACTGCAGCAAAGACAAAGCAACCCTGGATGCATTTTTAGCATTTCTCGATACCGATAAAGCTAAAAGCATTTGGAAAAACTATGGATATGATGTATTGAATTAAGCTATTGTCATGAAAAAGAAAATAGATATACGTAACTCATTTGAAATGGTTACCATTACCTTTGCGATTATTGTGATTGCCTTTATTTGTTCAGTGATTTTGGCGATCCTGTTGAAAGGGCTTCCATCCTTGAAGGAAGCCCTCTTTTCAGATGAAGTAAGATTTTCCATAAAACTAAGCTTGTATACCGCAACTATCTCAACCATGATTTGCATGATGCTTGCAATACCTACAGCTTATGCATTGACGAGAACTTTATTTCCGTTTAAGATGTTATCTCAAATCATTGTTGAGCTGCCGCTGTCGATGCCCTATTTGGTGTTAGGCTTGGGTCTGCTAATTATTTTTTCTTCTGACTTCGGCAAAGCTTTGAAAGATATGGGCTTTAAGGTTGTATTTGATAAAAACGGCATCATTATGGCTCAGACTATTGTAAACTTACCTTATGCGATACGTTTTGTCAGGACGGCATTTCAAGAGGTTGATGAGAGGTTGGAATACATTGCAGGTCTTTTAGGTGCTTCAAAGTGGAAACGATTTCAAACAATTACTATCCCGCTTTCTAAAAATGCGATTCTCAGCGCGATTATTCTTGTCTGGTCAAGAGGATTGGGAGAATTCGGTGCTACATTAATGTTAGTTGGAACCACGAGAATGAAGACGGAAACCCTGCCCGCAAGTATATATTTAAATCTGGCTACAGGTGATATGGGTGCCTCAATGGCTTCAGCAATTGTAATCATGGCAATTTCCTTTATAGCACTTATTATTACAAGCTGGTTGGGAAGAAAAAAAGTTGAGCTCAGTCGGATGAAGGATGTAAATTTATGATTAATGTTATGGTTCAAATCAAGGACTTTTCTATCCAATTGGGGAAGTTTAAGCTTGACAGTATAAACTTGGATATTTATCAGAAGGAGATTTTTGCGGTTTTAGGAAAGACAGGCTCAGGGAAAACGGTACTTCTTGAGTCGGTCGCAGGATTTTATAGAAGTGCGTCCGGAAAAGTGAAAATTGAAGGTAAAAGCGTGGCGGATGTTCCCTTGGAAAAACGTAAGGTTGGCTTTGTATATCAAGATTCCGGCTTGTTTCCACATATGAATGTTTATGACAATATTTGTTATGGTTTAAAAATGCAAAAGGTAGATAAGTCCTTAAGACGCAAAATCATAGATGAAACGGCTGAGATATTGTCGATCAGTCATATTTTCAAACAATACCCGGGGACATTGAGCGGAGGGGAACGGCAGAGAGCTGCCCTTGCCCGTGTTCTTGTGCTCAAACCTAAAATTCTGCTGATGGATGAGCCGTTTTCTGCATTAGATCCGGTAACCAAGCAAATGATGTATAAGCAAATTGAAGAAATACATAACATTTTTGGCTGTACAATTTTATTTGTAACGCACGACTTTAATGAAGCTCAGAGAATGGCAAACAGGATAGGTATTATGGTCAAGGGAGAACTTAATATTATTCGCAAAAGCGAGGACTTATTTAAAAGATGTGATGATGAAGAAGTGAATAAGTTCTTGGGTTTACAGAGAGGAAGTGATAGTAATTGAAAGAATAGAAGGCAAATCGTTCAAAATAATAAATAAATGAGAGGGTTGCAACATGTTATACTTATCTACCGATGAAATAGAGAGATTAATCAAAGAAGATGTTCCATATATTGATTTGACCAGCTGGTCTTTAGGAATCAGAGAGCAGCATGGAAAGATTACATACTTTACAAGAGAAGATGCTGTTGTGTGCGGAACGGAGGAGGTGAGACAAATATTTGGTTGTCTGCATATCGATACGGATTTCTTTACGATATCCGGGCAGAAAGTAAAAGCTGGTGCGGAGCTGATTATCGGGGCTGGAAGGGCATCAGATTTGCATATGGCATGGAAGGTAGGGCAGAACATTCTTGATCACTGCTCGGGTATTGCGACAAAGACGAGAAAAATGGTTGACTCTGTGAAAAGCTGCAATTCCAACATTGCAATATTGACGACTCGAAAGGGATTCCCAGGAACGAAAGCGCTTGCAACGAAATCGATTATAGCAGGCGGGGCTATGCCTCACAGGCTAGGAATATCCGAAACAATTCTAATATTTAAACAGCATATGAATTTTATCGGAGGACTTGATGGCTTGCTAAAGAAGCTGCCAGAAATGAAAACAGAATGCTGTGAGAAGAAAATAATTGTGGAGGCGGATTCTCTCGAACAAGCGAAAAGCCTGTGCAGTGTAGGTGCAGACGGTATACAGTTTGATAAGCTGACAATTGAAGATCTGCATAAAGCGGCCGATTATTTAAAAAGCCTGTTTCCTAATGTAGTTATTTTAGCAGCTGGTGGCATCAATGAAACCAATATATCGGATTATGCAAAAACAAACATAGATGGAATCGTGACAACAAGCCTATATAGCGCCAAGCCGATAGATATAGGGGTGAAAATAGAATAACCTTATGTAACTTGCTGAAAAGCTCTGGCTTAAAAATGAATTAAATACTCAAATACATAAGGATGATGAAGAGATTCATCATCCTTATGTAGAGAGGACGTGGAGAGGGATTATTCTTCGTCCTGTAAAGCGTCGTAACCTTGCTCGCCGGTACGTACTTTGACAACATTCTCGACATCATAGACAAAGATTTTACCATCGCCGATTCGACCTGTATGAAGTACTTTCTGGGCAGTTTCAATAACCGTACTTACAGGAATCCTGGAAACCACTATTTCGACTTTCACTTTGGGCAGCAAAGTGGCATCTACTCTAACTCCGCGGTAATACTCAGGAGCTCCTTTTTGCATGCCAAAGCCTAATACCTGAGTTACGGTCATCCCGGTGATGCCGATAGCGCTCATAGCTGTCTTCAATGCTTCAAATTTTTCCGGTTTGATGATCAGAACTACCTTGGTCATTTTGATATCGGAAGAGCGGACAACAGATATTTCCGGCTGGGCAGAAACGGTAGAGACAGCACTTATGGGGATGCCTGGAATTCCAGCTCCCATTGGTATGCTGAGAGCCGTTTGCGAGGTTAACCCGTGGCCGAATGTGTCAGGATATGCTTCTTCTCCGTGCATTGCCAAATCTAAGCCGAGCTCTTCTTCTTCAGATGTGGCACGCAATTTAATAAATAATCCGATTACTTTAAGGATAACAAACGTTGCTGTTACGGCAAGAGCAATGGTCGTCACTATACTTATGGCTTGAATTCCTAATTGAGCCGTATTTCCATAAAATAGCCCGTTTGCTCCAGCCGGATTGATTGTTTTTGTTGCAAATAATCCAGTTGCCAGCGCTCCCCATATACCACCTACTCCATGACAGCCGAAGGCATCCAGGGCATCATCATAGCCGAGCTTCGTTTTCAGAACACTCACTGCAAAATAACAAAGTGCGCCGGTGCTCAAACCAATTATGAGAGCGGACAATGGAGTAACAAAACCTGCTGCTGGCGTTATGGATACCAATCCTGCTATGGAGCCGCTTGCTGCACCAAGAACAGTTGGTTTACCACGATGAATCCATTCCACAGCCATCCAGGACAATGCTGCGGCAGCAGCCGAAGTGTTTGTGGTAACAAAGGCGACACCTGCCAGCCCATTTGCCCCCAGAGCGCTTCCGGCATTAAAACCAAACCAACCGAACCAAAGTAATCCTGCCCCTAAGACGGTCATTGGAAGCTGATGGGGGACCATTGGTTCTGTCCCAAAGCCTTTTCTTTTGCCTAGAACAAGCGCCGCAATCAGACCCGAAACACCGGAACTAATATGGACGACGGTACCACCGGCAAAGTCCAGGGTACCCATGTTCCTTAAGAACCCGCCAACGCCCCATACCCAATGGGCCAATGGATAGTAGACAATCAGCAGCCAAAACGTAATGAAGGCTAAAAACGCAGGGAATCTCATACGTTCTGCAATAGAACCTGTAATTATGGCCGGGGTAATGATCGCAAACATCATCTGAAAAGCCATAAACACAAGGGCTGGAATGGTTGCGGAATAGTCAGCATTGGGCTCCATGCCAACTCCGGAAAGACCGAGCCACTCTAAACTGCCAATCAGACCGCCGTGGTCTGGCCCAAAAGCTAAACTATAACCAACCAGTATCCAGAGGATAGAAGCTAAGCCGATAATAATAAAACTATGCATTGTCGTACTTAAAACATTCTTTCTCCGGACCATACCACCATAAAAAAGGGCTAAACCAGGAGTCATTAAAAAAACCAG
>JBAQLX010000094.1:0-6109 GCA_049302315.1 Desulfosporosinus sp. | reverse complement strand
GAAGGCTGCCGGATACTTGGTATAGCCTAAAACTACAAAGAACCGTTGGGCGAACGGGAATAGCTTGGTAATTATATCGACATAAGTCGGTACGTCCCAAGAAGCCCCCACCTCTTAGGTGGTGGGAGTACGTCACGATTGAGTGAACTCGTTCAACTAAAGTTGAACATCGAGACTTAGGTGGGGGGGCGTCTCACGATTGGATCAAATAGTATGATGGGTTAACAAACGTCATAGTTTGAGTTATGCAGTACTCCAATTCGAGAGTCTTGTTCGAGTTTGGAGTACTTTTTCGATGATGAGAAGGGACCATCGCTAAGGACTCGAACAGGACGTTCGAGATTAGAGCGCTGGCCATGGATGGCCAAGTGTCCCTGTAGCCAAGGATGGCGGGAAGGGACCGTGGTCCCAAGAGGAATCCTTACCGGCGTAGGATGTGCGAACGTGCTAAGGCACTTCCTCCCACGAGGTGAGCGTTGTAACGCTGTTTCTTATGTAAAGAAATAGAATAGTGTCAACCTTGCGTAGTAATAGCGAAGATGCTACACTAATAAGTAATTAAATTATGGGCTCAAGGCTAAATTCCTGGGGATGGAAGGGGGAAAAACAATGGCTGTTGGGCGAAATTCCCTGGGAGCAGGGAGAACCGTTTTGCTCATTTTAATCGGTGCTGCTCTTGGAACTTTGGTAGGATTTGGCTTAGAAAAATACGGTATTTTAGCGCCGTTTTTACACCCCGCCGTCATTGATGTACCCTCCCATACTTACATAGATTTCTTTTTTCTCTCGCTTTCCTTTGGTTTTCGCTTGAGTATAACCATCGCGACGATTTTGGGAGCGCTTGGGGGATATTTTTTGTCCAGGAAGGTGTAATATGCTCATACTTGCTTCTTCATCTCCACGGAGGGCTATGTTACTTCGCAAGGGAGGCTACCCTTTTGAGACTGTCAAGGCTTCTGTTTCAGAAGAGTTACCGGAAGGGATGGGGCCGGAGACTGGGGTTAGAGAGTTAGCTGTACGCAAAGCCCAAGCGGGTTTAATCCACTGGTTAGATCAGGGGGGAGACATTCAGGATGTTATATTGGGGGCGGACACGATGGTGGTCCTTGACGCCTGCATTTTAGGGAAACCGGAAACACAGGCGGAAGCAGAGGAAATGCTGCAAAGCTTAAGTGGTCGTACCCATGTCGTTTTAACCGGCGTGGCGTTGATTTCCGGATCGGGAAGACTCGCTTCGGACGTGGTAGAAACAGTCGTGCGTTTTCATCAACTTGGAGTGGATGATATTAAGGCGTATGTGGCCAGTGGAGAAGCGATGGACAAGGCTGGAGCCTACGGGATTCAAGGGGAAGCAGGGAAATTTGTCGAGTCCGTTGAGGGGTCATTGACTAATGTCATTGGCTTACCCATGGAATATCTCTCGGAATATCTTAGGGCGTGGGGGATTGAGCAGACAAATATCGCTTCACGCGAGGTGGATGATGGATTATCGACGTTTGAAGGATTTACCCGAGGACCTTCTACCACGTGAGCGGCTTTACCAATTAGGTCCCGAAAATCTAACGAATCGCGAAATTTTGGCGATTTTACTCCGCACGGGCATCAAGGGAGAAAACGTTTTGACCCTTGCGGAACGCATTTTGGTAAGTGTTGGCGGACTTTCGGGGTTAGGAAAGCTGACAGTTCATGAGTTAGCCCAAATACATGGCTTAGGGAAAGCAAAATCAGCCGAAGTGAAGGCCGCGTTGGAATTAGGGCGGCGTTCAGTTTCTGTTGACCCTATGTCCAGACCCGTGATCAATTCTCCCCAGGATGTTGCGCTCATAGTGATGGAAGAAATGCGTTTTCTTGATCGTGAACATTTCCGCGTTGTTTCTCTATCGACGAAGAATCATGTTCTGGGGATCAGCCCAGTCTCGATAGGTTCGCTTAATTCATCGCTAGTTCATCCGCGGGAGTGTTTTAAAGAAGCGATACGGCGCAACTCAAACGCCATTATATTATTACACAATCATCCCAGTGGGGATCCAACCCCCAGCCAGGAAGATATTGAAGTAACATGTCGCTTGGCGGACGGAGGGAAGATTCTCGGGATAGAGGTGCTTGATCACGTGATTATTGGAGATAACCGGTTTATCAGTTTGAAAGAACGCGGAATCATTTGATGCGAGGCACGATGCACGAAGTGCGAAGTTCGAATTGTGAATTCGATTCAATGAATCGAAGGACGAAATGGACTTTAAGGCTTTATATTACTGTGCGAACTCTGTTCGCTTCGAGTCGTGCCTCGAACCTCGAACCTCGTGCCTCGAATTATGGAAGGAGTTTTTCAATACCATGTTTAGTTTTTTTAGCAATGACTTAGGAATAGATTTAGGAACAGCCAATACATTGGTTCACGTTAAAGGAAAGGGGATTGTTGTACGAGAACCCTCCGTGGTGGCGATGGATATAGCAACTAGGACTCCTATGGCCGTCGGTGACAAAGCTAAAGAAATGATCGGTCGGACTCCTAGTAATATCATAGCGATTCGGCCCTTGAAAGATGGGGTTATTTCTGATTTTAACGTTACCCAAAAAATGCTGAAATATTTTATTGGTCGTGCACTTGGGACAGAACACCCTTTTATACGTCCACGCGTGGTTATTTGCGTGCCTTCAGGGGTTACCCCGGTTGAGGAACGGGCGGTTAAAGAAGCGGCTATGGCAGCTGGTGCGAAAGATCCAATTATTCTGGAAGAGCCTATGGCAGCTGCCATAGGCGCAGGCCTTCCGGTCAGTGAGCCGACTGGGAATATGATCGTAGACATTGGGGGCGGGACAACGGAAGTGGCCGTTATTTCCTTGGGTGGGATTGTGACAAGTCGTTCCATTCGTGTGGCTGGTGATGAAATGGATGATTCTATCATCGCTCATATAAAGAGACGATATAATTTAATGATCGGTTATCGTACGGCAGAAGCTCTCAAATTTGAAATCGGGTATGCGTATAAGGCTGAATCTGGAACTTATATAGTGCGCGGACGGGATTTATTAACGGGACTTCCGAAAACCATTGAAGTTACCTCAGAAGAAATTCAAGATGCTTTGCAAGAGCCGGTCATGGCCATCGTCGATGCCGTGAAATCATGTTTGGAAAAAACTCCGCCAGAATTGTCATCGGACATCATGGACCGCGGGATTATGATGGCAGGCGGGGGCTCTTTACTTCGTAACCTGGATCGATTGATCTCGGTTGAAACGGGTATTGCGGTGCATTTGGCGGAGGATCCACTGTCCTGTGTCGCTATTGGAACGGGGCATGTACTGGAACATGCAGATATTCTTCGTAGAATAGCCGACTCGCAAAAGAGTTAAGTACAGCGGGGAGGAATTAGGGTGGGGAAAAGAGTTAATGTAACGGGAATCGCGGTTCTCGTTTTCTTTCTTTTGTTAAGCGTACTTATTAGTATCCGATTAACAGGACTGGATAGCCATTTCCCCAACCCAGTTGGGGGATTTTTGCAGAGCGCCTTGAGCTCGTTAGAAAAACCAATTCTTCAGTTGGGGAACGGAATTCGGGATAATACGAGGGTAATTTGGGACTTCCGAAGAGTGCAACTTCAAAATGAAGCCCTTCTCAGGAAAGTAGACCAGTTAACAGGCGATAATTTAAAACTAAAAGAACAAGTTTTAGCTGGTATGCGCTTTACAGAGCTCGAGCAGGGGCAGTTTCGAAATCCGACGCTCGAGAAGTATGAAAGGGTCGGGGCCAGTGTTATTAACCGTAATCCCACCACTTGGTATCTGACCTTGACCTTGAACCGTGGAAGCAAGGATGGAGTGACAGTGAATGACCCGGTTATCGGCGCTTTGGGGCTCATTGGAAAGGTTGTTACCGTCTCGCCGGCCACCTCTGAAGTCTTGTTAATCCTCGATGGAGAAGGCCAGGTCAGTGCACTGGTGCGCAGCAGCGCGGGCAATGGAACCTTTGGTATAGTCCAAGGTACCTATAAGCGCGGTTCCCGTTTGACTCCAGAAGGGAATTTACAAATGCTCTTTCGAAGAGAAGATAATGTCAATGTCGGAGACCTCGTGCTGACGTCAGGGATTGGAGGGGTTTACCCCAAAGATGTCCCAATCGGAAAAGTTGTGGAAATCCTGCTCGACCCTACAGGCTTGCTTAAAACTGCTTTTATTGAACCTTTGGTTAACTTTGATACTCTGGAAGAGGCGTATATTGTTAAAATGGTGGGGGGAAAATAATGCGTTATGTTTTGATTGCAGTAATGTTTCTCCTGAGCCTGATTTTACCGGGAACAGTCTTTCACTTTTGGTCATGGTCGGGGATTAAGCCTGATTTACTCATGTTACTCACGATCTATATTGCCATGCACCACCGTCTCCCTTCCGGTGTGCTTTGGGGACTGGGCACAGGTTTATTAGAGGACTTATATTTGGGGCGCTACATTGGCATGTATACGCTCACTCTTGCGGTGGTTGCTTTTTTGAGCTATTGGCTCGCCGAGCATTGGTATAGAGATAATTTCCTTTTAACGACGTTCATGGTTTTTTTGGTTACCGCCGTGGGGCAAATGTTGGTCGCTTTTTTGAGTCTGGGGGCAGGGCTTCAATGGTCTCTGGGGGATATCGCACGCTTGGTGATTGGGGTATCCTTCTACAATGCAGTCATGGTTCCGATAACTTATCCTTTGATTCACCGATCATTCCTGCACGGATGGCTGCGGTATCGACCACGATATGAACGCTAGCGTTCATATCGCGAGGTTCGAAGTTCGAGGTTCGAAGTTCGAATTGAGGCACGAACCACGAACATCGAATCTCGAACCTCGAATAGGTTCTTCGATTCGCAGAATCGAATTCACAATTCGAACCACGAACATCGAATCTCGAACCTCGCAAAAAACGTAACGAAGTGGAGTTTTTTGAAGTGGATGACAGAGAACGAAAGCCATATTTTCACCGTCTTTTGGGGTTAGGCATCGTTGTGGTTCTCGTTTTCACCATTCTGTGCTTTAACCTCTGGCACTTACAGATTACCCAAGGATCATACTTTGCTGCCAAAGCCCAAGGTAACGTCATGAAGCTGGTGAAGGTGCCTCCCACACGAGGAGATATTGTCGATCAGAATGGGAAGCTATTAGTGACGAGTGTTCCGGAGTTCGTGCTCAACTTGGACTGGATGGATTTGCAACAAGCCAACAGTAGTAATTGGAAGGATGTGATCCGGCGATTAGCGGATTACATTAAACCCTACTGGCCCATTCCCAATCAATCAGTTGATTCGATCACCGAAGACATCCTAGTTAATATCCAGAATCATCAGTGGGAACGCTATCGTCCAGTCACGATCCTTAATAATGTTCCTCAAGCTCTCCAAGCCAGTATAGCCGAGCATCAGGAGGAACTCCCGGGCGTGAGTGTAGAAGCTATACCTGTGCGTGCTTATCCACAAAAAATGCTGGCTGGTCAGCTCCTTGGGTATGTACGCGAGATCGCGGATAAGGAGATCGACCAGTTTAATCAGAATACCGATGCGCAAAAAGCGGGTTTTAAGTACGCGCAGGGAGATTTGGTCGGCAAGGATGGGGTTGAGAAATCTTATGACTTCTGGTTGCGAGGTGTCGAGGGGGTTCAACAAGTTGAAGTAGACAGTAGCGCCCGCCCAATTCCCAAAAAGGTGATCAATGCCTCAAAAGCGGGAAAGACAGTCCAACTGACGATTGACGCTGACTTGCAGAAGGTTGTGGAAGATAGTCTTGATGCGCGTATAGCGGAAATTCAAAAGACTAATCCGAATGCTCATGCCGGAGCGGCCGTGGTGATAGACGTCAATACAGGCAAGATTCTGGCCATGGCTTCACGGCCGGCAATGGATCCCAACGAATTGACAGGCAATATTTCCCAGGCTACGTCGGATAAGTATTTCACCAATAATGAAATGCCGGCAGCCTCTCTTAATCGGGGGTTGTCCGGCACGTATCCTCCGGGATCGGTCTTTAAAATGGTGACCGGGATGGCAGCCTTAAAACTCAACCTGACAACTTCGGAGGAACAGATTGATGATAGAATGTCCTCCTTGGGAGACCGATGGTCTCAGTCACAAGGT
>JBAQLX010000093.1:0-33499 GCA_049302315.1 Desulfosporosinus sp. | reverse complement strand
CAATACGACCCAAGGGGATTCCCGCAGCGTCAATGACAAACCATTTGCGCTCCTGGTCTTGTGCTTTTGCAAAAAACGTGGTCATTACTTTCCCTCCAATTAGCAGTTTTCTGTTAATTAACACTCGCATGGGGCTCAATCATGCTCGCGGTATGCCAAAGACATGGGGCTCAATCATAGCCATGGCACAAAAACTCGTAGTGACATTATATTAATTTTCTAGCTTTATGTCAAATTATTATTTTTGACTAGGTATAATTCCATAAACCTCGCTCGAGACATTTTAGGTATAGAGTAGAACACCATTAATACTTCTGTAAAGCTTGGTAATGGCCTACTTCTCAACAAGAACCGCTACTCGAACCCCCGTTGCCAACTTCGAACCTCGAACCTCGAACCTCGCCTATAGGTCCCTAAAAACTTCAAATGGGCTTTCTTCCGTATAATTCACGTGAGCAAGCGTTAAGCCGTGCGCCGGCGCTACCATTTTGGCCCGTTTCCGTTCTTGACTGGCAATAATCTCCGGGATCTCTTGAGGGAGAATCCGACCTTTACCCACGTCCATTAGTGTTCCAATAATAATTCGAACCATGTGATATAGAAATCCTTCCCCCACGCAGGATACTATAATTAATTCATGATTTTTTTTGACAAGACAGCGATAAATCGTCCGTTCAAACGACTTACTATCCCCACCGGCTGCTGCGAAGGTTTTAAAATTATGACGTCCCTCCAGGAAATTTGCCGCCGCCTGCATCTCCGCCACATTTAAGGGAATAGGTATATGGGACGCATAAAGACGCGTAAATATATTTGGTATAGGATTGTTGTCTATCTGATAATCATAGCGTTTCCACTTTGCTGACAACCGGGCATCAAAGTCATCCGGAACGCATTCTGCTTGGAGTATTCGTATATCCCTGGGCAACACACTATTAAATGCCTTAGGGATTTTTTCTTCCGGAATTCTTGCCGAAGTCATGAAATTTACAACTTGGCCGGAGGCGTGTACACCGGTATCCGTTCGGCCTGCCGTAGCCAGAGTTACCTCTTCCTCGACCAATCTTGCCCACACTGTTTCCAAAGTACCTTGGATGGTAGGGCCATGAGTTTCATGCTGTCGCTGGAACCCATGATAGTTTGTTCCGTCATATGCCAATTTTAGCCGAATATTCCGCATTAATACGCGCCTCCACTAGATATTGATTTTTCACTCCCCTAATCAGCAAAGGCCTGGCATGCTTAACAACGTTAAGCAACCCGGCCTTAACAACTCGCCTTATACGAGTTCGATGATTACCATTGTCGCAGCATCGCCCCGACGTAAGCCGAGTTTCATGATCCGAGTATAGCCTCCCTGACGGTCAGCATATTTCGGCGCAATGGTCTCAAACAATTTTGTTACAACATCTTCGTCCATGAGATAAGCCAGCGTTAAACGACGTGAAGCCAAATCGCCTTGCTTGCCAAGCGAAATCATCTTTTCAGCAATGGCATTCAATTCTTTGGCACGTGCTTCAGTCGTTTGAATACGCTCATGTCTTAACAGGGAAGTGACAATGTTACGCAACATTGCCCCGCGATGACCCGTGTTTTTTCCCAACTTGCGGTAAGCCAATTACATTCCCCTCCTTTTGCACCGAATTAGTCCTCAGCCGGGCGAAACAATAAACCTAAGTTCTTAAGTTTAAATTCCACTTCTTCCAAAGACTTACGACCAAGGTTACGCACTTTAATCATGTCTTCTTCCGTTTTTAGGGTCAACTCTTCAACTGAGTTGATCCCTGCCCGTTTCAGGCAGTTGTAAGAACGAACGGACAGATCCAGTTCCTCAATCGTCATATCGAGGATTTTATCTTTGGCTTCCTCTTCTTTTTCCACCATAATCTCCACATTAGTTAGTTTATCTGTGAGTCCCATAAAAAGGCGCAGATGATCACTCATAATTTCGGCTGCCGAACTGGTAGCCTCTTCTGGAGAGATACTGCCGTTAGACCATGCTTCAAGGGTTAACTTGTCATAGTCCGTGATTTGACCAACCCGGGTATCCTCTACCGTATAGTTAACCTTATAAATTGGAGCAAAGATAGAGTCTATGGGGATAACTCCTATAACATCGTCGGGCTTCTTGTTTTTGTCCGCAGGTACGTAGCCACGGCCACGCTCTACTGTCATTTCCATGAACAACCGACCATCGTGATCTAATGTGGCAATCTTCAAGTCGGGATTCAGAATCTCAATGTCTGGATCGCTGATGATATCTCCTGCTGTGACAACCCCTTCGCCTTGATACTCTATGCGAATAATCCGAGGTTCATCCGTATAGCCTTTCAGAGCAAGGGACTTCAGATTTAGAATAATGTCAGTAACGTCTTCCAAAACACCCGGAATCGTAGAAAACTCGTGGAGTACTCCTTCAATTTTAACAGATGTCACCGCTGATCCAGGAAGCGAGGATAGCAGGATACGCCTGAGAGAATTCCCTAAAGTAATCCCATAACCCCTTTCCAGAGGCTCAACGACGAATTTTGCATAGGAGTCGTCTTCAGAACGCTCGATACACTCGATCCTGGGCTTCTCGATTTCTAACATCGGAATGCACCTTCTTTCTCGAGAACTTGATATACAAACCATCCGACCCAGATGGGCAGAACGTCAACATTAACGGGAGTACTTCTCCACGATGAGGTGTTCCTGAATGGGTATTTGAATATCTTCACGAGTAGGTAGGGCAATTACTGTTCCAGCAGCAGTATTGGCATCCAAACTTAACCATCCGGGAACTGTTCGAGACCCTAAGTTTTCCAGAAGTTGTTTCACACGTGGAGAACTCTTGCTGCCTTCTTTAACTGCTACGCTTTCTCCCACACGTACAGAATAAGAGGCAATATCAACCTTCTTGCCATTAATGGTAAAGTGACCATGATTCACGAGTTGACGTGCTTCAGGACGAGATGAGGCAAAACCCAGATGGAAAACGACATTATCGAGTCGGCGTTCCAACAGGACAAGCAGGTTTTCTCCGGCCATACCCTTTTTACGGGCCGCTAGGTCGAAATAGCGACGAAATTGATTTTCCATAACACCGTACATGCGACGTGCTTTTTGTTTTTCTCGTAACTGAAGACCATATTCGGTGGGCTTCTTCGTACGAGCTTGACCGTGTTGTCCTGGAAAGTGTGGGCGACGATCAATCGCGCACTTTCCGGTATAACAACGTTCCCCTTTGAGAAATAGCTTTAATCCTTCACGACGACATAAGCGACAAACTGGTCCAGTATATCTGGCCAAGATTACACACCTCCTATACCCTTCTGCGTTTCGGTGGCCGACAGCCATTGTGTGGAATCGGTGTCACGTCTTTAATTAGGTTTACTTCCAAACCTGCTGCTTGTAAGGCACGAATTGCAGCTTCACGTCCAGCCCCAGGTCCTTTCACGAAGCATTCAACATCTTTTAAGCCATGTTCCATCGCAACTTTAGCACATGTTTCTGCAGCCATTTGCGCTGCAAAAGGAGTGCTCTTACGAGAACCTTTAAAACCAAGAGAACCTGCACTTGACCAGGAAAGTGCATTCCCTCCGGTATCCGTAATGGTCACCATTGTATTGTTAAACGAGGATTTGATGTGGGCAATTCCACTTTCAATATTCTTACGTTCCCGTCGTTTTGTCCGGACAACTTTACGCGCCATCTTGGTTATCCCCCCTTTTTACTTTTTACGTTTTGCTCCAACAGTCCTGGCCGGACCCTTACGAGTACGGGCATTGGTTTTCGTGCGCTGACCTCGGACGGGAAGTCCCCGACGATGGCGCAGTCCACGATAAGAACCAATTTCTATAAGACGCTTGATATTGAGGGAAACTTCACGACGCAGGTCGCCTTCAATCTTAAACTCTTTATCAATAACTTCCCGGAGCTTGCTGACTTCGTCTTCTGACAAGTCACGAACTCTGACATCCGGGCTTACGCCCGATTTAGCGAGAATCTTATGTGAAGTCGGCAGCCCAATCCCAAAAATATAGGTTAAGGCAACCTCTAAACGTTTCTCGCGTGGTAAGTCAACTCCAGCGATACGTGCCATCTACAATTTACACCCCCAACTATTTCAGTTCTGTATCAATATAAAATCGGTGCATTGAAGGATACCATCCAATCAGCCGCGCACCCGAAACTTCTAGCCTTGTCTTTGCTTGTGCTTCGGATTTTCACAAATGACCATGACTTTGCCGTGGCGAAGAATAATTTTACATTTTTCACAGATCTTTTTGACAGAAGGCTTTACTTTCACCGTAATCCCTCCCTTTGGTGCTTACTTAAACCTGTAGGTGATTCGTCCTCGGGACAGGTCATAGGGAGAAAGCTCCACTGTGACCCGATCTCCCGGAAGAATCCGGATAAAATTCATGCGAATCTTCCCGGAGACATGCGCCAAAACCTTGTGCCCATTCGCTAACTCAACCTGGAACATGGCATTGGGCAATGGCTCCAAGACCTTACCTTCAACTTCAATAACGTCTTCTTTTGACATGATTATTCACCCCTCCTCTGACAATCGCCATGTCTAAGTACCTAACAACGAGTTAGAATCTCCGGGCCATTTTCCGTAATCGCAACTGTGTGCTCGAAATGGGCCGATGACCGGTTGTCTTTCGTAACCACAGTCCAGTGATCCTTTAGCGTCCGCACTTCATACGTACCCATGTTTACCATGGGTTCAATAGCCAAGGCCATACCTACCTCGAGTCGTGGTCCCCGACCGGGCTTGCCAAAATTAGGGATCTGGGGATCCTCATGCATGGCTCTTCCAATCCCGTGTCCAACATAATCACGCACAACAGAAAATCCGTTAGCTTCCACGTGCGTTTGGACCGCATAAGAGACGTCGTAAAGGCGATTACCTAACTTCGCCTGTGCAATACCCAACAATAGAGACTCTTCGGTCACTTTTAAGAGGTTCCGGAGATCTTCACCAACTGCTCCAATTGGTAAAGTTACCGCCGCATCTCCAAAATACCCGTCTATGAGCGCCCCGCAATCTATACTGATAATATCCCCAGATTCTAAAGACCTTAAACCGGGTATTCCATGAACTACTTGTTCGTTTACAGAGGTGCACAGAGTTGCCGGGAAACCATTGTATCCTTTAAACGCCGGTATGGCGCCCTGTGCTCGAATATATTCCTCAGCCGTGCGATCCAATTCCAGTGTCGTAATACCTGGCTTAGCCTGTTCACGTATTAGGGCGAGTGTTTCTGCCACGATTCGCCCCGCCTTACGCATCCGGTCCAATTGGTTCGCATTTTTCAGCTCAATCATGCCGCTTAGCCCAAGGCCTTCAGAATATCCGCAAAAACCAGTTCAATTGCTTGCCCCCCATTAATCGTTATAAGCAATCCTTGTTTCTGATAGAAATCGATTAAAGGCTGAGTTTGATTATTGTAGGTTAATAAACGATTTTTGGCAGTTTCGACGTTGTCATCTGAGCGCTGATAAAGCTCTCCGGCACACTGACCACAAACCCCTTCTTTTTCAGGTTTGTTAAAGACCATATGATAGGATGCTCCACACTGCCGACAGACACGACGTCCGGTTAAGCGAGGTATCAACACATCTTCAGCAACTTCGATGTTGATCACCCCATCAAGTTTCATGCCCAGGCGGTCTAAAATTTCAGCTAAAGCAGTGCCTTGCGCCAAGGTGCGTGGGAAACCATCAAGCAGGAATCCAGCCGCACAATCCGGTTGTGCCAAGCGTTCCGCGACAATCCCAATTGTCACTTCATCAGGAACCAAGCCTCCGGCATCCATAAACGTTTTAGCCTTAAGCCCTTGTTCCGTTCCATTTTTAATGGCTGCTCGAAACATGTCTCCCGTCGAAATATGGGGCATACCAAAACGTTCCACCAGTGGACTAGCCTGCGTCCCTTTTCCTGCTCCCGGACCACCCATTAAGATAATTTTCATTTTAATTCCTCCTCTTCACTTCATAAAACCTTGATAATGTCTCGCCATAAGTTGGGATTCAATCTGTTTCATCGTCTCGATCGCAACCCCAACTACGATCAGTAAGGATGTTCCACCAAAATAGATGTTTTTGAGTCCGGTAAGTCCGATAACCAGTGTCGGCAGGACTGCGATCAAAGCAAGAAATACACCACCGGCTAATGTAATACGATTCAATATTTTAGACAAGTACTCTGCCGTAGGACGCCCAGGTCGAAGGCCCGGTATGAATCCTCCATACTTCTTCAAGTTTTCTGCTACATCAGCTGGATTGAAGGTAATAGCAGTATAGAAGTAAGTAAAGAATATAATGAGCACACCGTAAATCAGCAGGTAAGGGATCGACGTAATGCTTCCGTTCATGCTAAACCAAGTGTTAACAAATCGCGAAAATCCTGAAGTTGGAACCCATGTTGAGATCGTCTGAGGGAAGGCAAGCAAGGAAATAGCAAAAATGACGGGGATAACGCCAGCCTGGTTAACTTTCAACGGGATATGGCTGCTTTGTCCTCCATACACCCGACGGCCAACCACCCTCTTGGCATATTGAACCGACACTCGACGCTGCCCTTCCTGAACATAGATAACACCTGCGGTTATAAATATCACGATCAGAATCAACCCGATAATGGACATAAGGTTGACCTCCCCGACTCTTAACATGTCCCACAGAGACGTGATGGCTGACGGAACCCGTGAAACGATTCCAGCAAAGATGATCAGGGAAATGCCGTTTCCGACACCCTTCTCTGTGATTGCCTCCCCAAGCCACATTAAAAACGTAGTCCCAGCGGTTAAAACGAGCGCGCATAATAGATAGATCGGCCATCTCAGAGTAGGACTGGGAATAATCAAGGCGCTGCGTATCCCAAAGGTCAGTCCGAAAGCTTGAATAAATCCCAAGACAACGGTAGCATATCGCGTATACTGGGTGATCTTTTTGCGCCCATAGTCACCCTCTTTGGACAGTCGTTCAAGAGAGGGTAGTACAACAGTCAGAAGTTGAAATATAATAGAAGCCGTAATATAGGGCGTAATACTCAGCGCAAAGACAGATAAACTTTTAAAGGAACCACCGGAAATCGTGTCCATGAAATTCATCATGGCTCCCGATCCAAACATTTGATTCAGCATGTCCCGATCAATAAAGGGGGCTGGAACATGTGCTCCGATCCGAAAGATCAGGAACATCAGCAGGGTGTAGATGATTTTTTTCCTGAGATCCGCGGCATTCCACACATTCTTCACGGAATCGGCAATCATTCTATTCCTCCTCTACTTTTCCGCCCGCCGCAACGATCTTCCTAGCCGCGGCTGGGCTGACTTTGTCAATTCGAATGGTCAGCGCTTTGGTCAGTTCCCCCGTCGCCAAAATCTTCACACCATCTTTGACCGCCTTGATGAGGCCGCTTTCCAGGAGGCTTTCAATCGTCACTACAGTGTCGTTCTCAAAACGTTCCAAATCACGGACATTCAAGGCGACAATGTTTTTCCTTGAGATATTATGAAAACCTCGCTTCGGCATTCTACGATACAGTGTATTTTGTCCGCCTTCAAAACCTGGTCGGACACCGCCGCCTGCGCGCGAGTTTTGCCCTTTGTGTCCTTTCCCGGAAGTTTTACCATGTCCTGAGCCAACTCCACGCCCCAAACGTTTAAGTGCATGTGCCGATCCTTCGGCAGGCTTAAGTTCATGCAGTTTCATGCTTGCCCACACCTCCTACTATTGAGCTTGGGTCTCGACAGTAACCAAGTGCATGCAATTATGAACCATCCCCAGAATACCAGGAGTGTCTTCATGAACTGCACTTGATCCGACTTTTCCTAAGCCAAGCGCTTGCAACACTTTGTGTTGTGCTTTTGAATACCCGATCGGACTCTTTGTCAGTGTCACTTTAATTTTCATGACCGACCCTCCTTAACCAAGAACTTCTGCAACGGTCTTACCTCGGAGTTTGGCGATATCCTCGGGACGTTTCAGAGATTTTAACGCAGCCATCGTCGCATTAACCATATTGTGCGCGTTTGCCGAACCCAGAGACTTCGTCAAGATATCATGTACTCCGGCAACTTCGAGTACCGCACGTACTGCGCCGCCAGCGATAACTCCAGTCCCTTTGGAAGCCGGCTTTAACAGTACTTCTCCAGCCCCAAAAAGCCCTATGATGGGATGCGTAATCGTAGTTCCATGCATTGGGATACTGAAGAGGTTCTTCTTCGCATCTTCAATGCCTTTACGAATTGCTTCGGGCACTTCGCCAGCTTTACCTAGTCCTGCCCCGACACGACCGTGACCGTCTCCGACCACTACGAGCGCGCTAAAGCTGAAACGACGTCCGCCCTTGACAACTTTGGCGACACGCGCAATATGAACGACCTTTTCATTCATATCCGACTTGTTAGCTTCGAATTTAGCCAATCTGATTTTCCCCCTTTACCCTAGCTTAGCTTAGAAACTGAGCCCAGCTTCGCGTGCTGATGCCGCCAACGCTGAGATTCTGCCGTGATAAATATTCCCTCCCCGATCGAATACAACTTGCGTAATTCCTTTTTCAAGGGCTTTCTTCGCCACCAATTCGCCAACCTTTTGAGCGCCGGCGGTATTCCCGCCTGACAGATCCGCAGTTTTAAACTCCGGATCGAGGGAAGAAGCAGCAACAAGTGTTACACCCAGCTGATCATTGATCACTTGAGCGTAAATATGATTCAAGCTTCGGAAAACTGCCAAACGCGGGCGTTCAGCAACGCCGACAATAGCTTTGCGGATGCTCTTATGCTTTTTAATGCGAAGAGCTTTGCGATCAATGCTCTTAATCATAGCGAACCCTCCTTTCACTACCCGGCAAGAGATTTGGCCCTTGCCTATTACTGTTACTTATTTAGCGCCTTTTTTACCACCAGTTTTACCAACCTTACGACGGACGACTTCACCTTCGTAGCAAATACCTTTGCCTTTGTAAGGTTCAGGCTTACGCTCTGAACGTACAATAGCAGCAAAAGCGCCAACGAGTTCTTTATCCATCCCTTTAACCAAAATCTTATTTGGAGCTGGAATTTCAAAGTCAATTCCTTCAAAGGGAGTGAGTTCTACAGGATGAGACTTGCCGACCGTTAAGACCAGCTTATTTCCTTTTTTCGCAGCACGATAGCCAACACCGACCATATCCAGTCCCTTGGTAAATCCATTCGTAACCCCTTCCACCATATTGGCGATTAGGGTTCGGGTCAAGCCATGCAAGGATCGGCTAAATGGTTCATCATCTGGTCGTATGACTTTGATTTGCGAGTTTTCGACCACAATGTTCATTAATGAATGCAGCTCTCTCGTTAAGGTACCTTTCGGGCCCGTAACTGTGACCACATTTTCCTCTATTTTGAAGTCCACTCCACTGGGAATCCCAATGGGGCGCTTGCCAATTCTGGACATTCACTGCACCTCCGTTGCAAAAATTACCAAATGTAGGAGATCACTTCACCGCCAAGGCCCTCTTTCCGGGCTTTTTTATCTGACATAATCCCCTTGGAAGTCGAAATCACTGCGATTCCGAGTCCCCCAAGAACTTTCGGCATTTCATCCTTTTTAGCATAAATGCGTAGTCCCGGACGGCTTATCCGTTTTAGCCCGGTAATAACACGCTCACGGTTAGGACCGTATTTCAAATACATCCGAATAACGCCTTGTTTGTCGTCCGTAATATATTCTACATCTTTGATGTACCCTTCTGCTTTAAGCAGTTCCGCAAGCTCTTTTTTAATACGAGATGCCGGCACCTCAACTTTATCATGGTAAACCATTCCCGCGTTGCGGATACGTGTTAAAAAGTCTGCAATCGGATCTGACATTGACACTTCAGTCGTCCCCCTTCCTTACAATGTTTTACCAACTGGCCTTCGTGATTCCAGGAAGTTCCCCTTTGTGGGCCAGCTCCCGGAAGCAAATCCGGCAAATTCCAAATTTCCGCATGTAAGCATGGGGACGTCCACAAAGCTTGCAACGGTTATGCGAACGTACTGCGAATTTTTGTCCACGATTTTGGCGGACAGCCATTGATGTCTTAGCCACGTTCTTGAACCTCCTTTTCTCTAATCACGGTACGGCATTCCAAATCCGCGCAGCAACTCGCGAGCTTCTTCGTCCGTTGTTGCCGTTGTTACGAAGACTACATCCATGCCGCGAAGTTTGTCGATCTTGTCATACTCCATTTCGGGAAAGATCAGTTGCTCCTTGATTCCTAACGTGTAATTACCGCGTCCGTCAAACGCCTTAGCTGAAACACCGCGGAAATCACGCACACGAGGTAAAGCCACATTTAAAAGGCGATCCATAAATTCATACATCCGCTGACCTCGCAGGGTAACTTTGCACCCGATTGGCATCCCTGTACGAAGTTTGAATGCCGCAATGGATTTCTTAGCCCGCGTGACCACTGGTTTTTGTCCCGAAAGCTTCATAAGGTCTGCGACAGCGGAATCGATCGCCTTGGAGTTTTGAACCGCTTCGCCGACACCCATATTAATAACAATTTTATCAACTTTGGGAATTTGCATCACATTCGTATAAGCAAACTTCTGCTGTAAGGCAGGAGCGATTTCGTTAACGTATCTATCCTTCAGACGAGCCACTTTTGGTCCCTCCTTTCGCACTTAGTGTTTATCCGGTAAATTCACGCCACATTTTTTGCAGACGCGTAATTTTCCGCTTTCCGTTATCTGGACACTGGCACGTGTCACGGAATTACACTCCTGGCAATATAACATGACGTTCGAGCTGGCCATGGGAGCTTCTTTGGGAACAATGCCACCTTGAGGCATGCTTTGCGAAGGTTTCGTATGACGCCTGATAATGTTGGCCTTCTCAACTATCACGCGACCTTTCTTGTGAATCACATCGATAACTTTGCCCTTTTTGTCGGCATCTTTACCGCTGATTACCATGACGAAGTCGCCCTTTTTAACGTGTATCTTTGCAGTTTGTACCTTATGCTTAGTAGCAGCCACTTTCTTCACCTCCATATGTCATGGGGTCCTAGATAACTTCCGGCGCCAGGGAAATAATTTTCATAAAATTATCCCGCAACTCACGGGCAACCGGTCCGAAAATACGTGTGCCACGAGGGCTTTGGTCATCTTTAATGAGTACTGCTGCGTTTTCGCTAAACCGAATATAAGAACCATCCGGACGTCTAATTTCTTTTCTTGTCCGCACAATAACGGCCTTAACAACTTCCCCTTTTTTAACAACGCCCCCTGGCGTTGCTTGCTTAACTGAAGCTACAATAATATCACCAATTGAGGCGTACCGACGCATTGAACCGCCCAGGACACGAATACACATCAGCTCTTTAGCACCTGAGTTGTCTCCAACCCTAACCCTGGTTTGTACCTGGATCATTCCCATTGACCCCCTTCCGAACTAAAATAAAAGTATTAGAGAACAATTGCTTTCTGAGTTATCTCAACCACACGCCAACATTTATCTTTGCTCAAAAGGCGAGTTTCCATGATTGAGACAGTGTCTCCGACATGAGCCTCATTGTTTTCGTCATGAGCCTTTAACTTTTTGGTACGGGTGATCGTTTTTTTGTAAATCGGGTGACGCTGCGTAATATCAACAGCTACCACGACGGTTTTATCCATCTTGTCGCTCACTACCTTACCAATTCGGACCTTGCGCTGGGCTCTTTCCAATCTATAAAGCCTCCTTTCTCAACTTAGGCACGTTCAATCTTTAACTCGCGCTCACGAAGAATCGTTTTGCCGCGAGCGATTCCTTTGCGGACTTCCCGAATGCGCATCGGGTTATCGAGTTGTTTCGTTGCCAATTGGAAACGCAAATTAAAAAGTTCTGTTTTGAACTCGTCGATTTCCCTGAGAAGTTCGTCGGTGGTCATGTCACGGAAATCATTAGTTTTCATTTGCGTCACCTCCTTCTTGATCGGCACGGGTAACGAACTTGCACTCGATCGGGAGTTTATGCATTGCCAAGCGCAGAGCCTCACGTGCTTGTTCTTCCGACACGCCGTTCAATTCAAACATCACACGACCAGGTTTAACAACAGCAACCCAGTATTCCGGTGAACCTTTACCACTACCCATACGGGTTTCCGCCGGTTTGGCCGTAACAGGCTTATCCGGGAATATTTTTATCCAAACTTGACCTCCACGCTTAATAAAGCGGGTCATCGCGATACGAGCAGCCTCAATTTGGCGGCTCGTAACCCAGCCGCATTCCATCGCCATAAGACCATATTCACCAAATATAATGGTGTTACCGCGTGTTGCCTTACCACGCATCCGACCACGATATTGTTTTCGATGTTTCACTCTGGATGGGACTAACATTTAGTTTCCTCCTTCCACCTGAGCAACGACCTTCTTGGCGGGAAGAATCTCACCTTTATAAATCCAAACCTTAATACCAATTTTGCCATACGTTGTATTGGCTTCCGCAAAACCGTAATCAATATCCGCCCGCAAGGTGTGCAGGGGTACTTTTCCTTCGTGATACCATTCGGTTCGGGCAATTTCGGCTCCAGCCAGACGACCGCTGCATTGAATTTTTATCCCTTGGGCGCCGGTCCGCATTGTCCGGCCAACGGTTTGCTTCATTGCCCGACGGAAGGACACCCGTTTTTCAAGTTGTAGGGCGACGTTTTCGGCCACCAGCGTGGCATCCATTTCGGGTTTCTTGATTTCTACAATATTGACCGCAACTTGTTTGCCGGTTATAGCTTCCAGCTGCTTGCGCAAATTTTCAACTTCAATACCGCCCCGACCGATAACAATACCGGGTTTAGCTGCATGAACCGACACTTTAACACGGCTGGCTACTCGTTCAATCTCCACTTTTGGACATCCGGCAGCCTTAAGTTTATTTTTGACAAATGCCCGAATCTTCAAGTCTTCATGAAGAAGTTCCTTGTAGTTTCTGTCTGCATACCATCGGCTTTCCCAGTCCCGGATAATCCCGATGCGGAGGCCTTTGGGATTAACTTTTTGACCCACTGTTTAGCCCTCCTCCTTCTCGCCCACAACCACAGTAATGTGACTTGTCCGTTTCCGGATCTGGTCCGCACGTCCCATGGCTCGAGGCTTGATGCGTTTTAAAGTTGGCCCTTGATCCACACAAATTTCTGTAATTATCAGATCATCAACATGCAGGTCATAGTTATGTCCTGCATTGGCGACTGCAGACTTCAGCACTTTCGCCACATCGTCTGTGGAGCCGTTAGGTGTAAACTGAAGAATTGCGAACGCATCACTGATCTTTTTGCCACGGATCAAATTGACAACCTGGCGCACCTTACGAGGAGAGATACGTACATATTTTGCCACTGCTTTTGCTTGCATGTGCCTTTAGTCCCCTCTCGAATTAACGTAAGCCGCTGGATTTTTCGCTTCCAGCATGGCCCCTATAGGTGCGAGTAGGCGAAAACTCTCCAAGTTTGTGCCCTACCATATCTTCGGTAACATAGATAGGAACATGTTTCCGACCATCATGAACCGCAATAGTTTGTCCGACCATTATCGGAAATATTGTTGAGCGTCTGGACCACGTCTTGATAACGCGTTTCTCACCTGATTTGTTCATCGCTTCTACGCGCTCGAGCAAACGAGGTTCGGCGAAAGGTCCTTTTTTCAGAGATCTGCTCATTTATGGGCCTCCTTTCGACTACTTAGTCCGCCGTTTCACAATAAAGCGATTCGACGAATTCTTTTTCTTGCGAGTTTTTGCTCCCAGTGCCGGTTTTCCCCAAGGTGTACATGGGTTGCGACCAATCGAGTTACGCCCTTCGCCCCCACCATGCGGATGATCACAGGGGTTCATTACCGAACCACGAACTGTTGGTCTAAGGCCCATCCAGCGAGACCTTCCGGCTTTACCAACGTGAATATTCTCATGGTCGAGATTTCCGACTTGACCAATGGTTGCCCGACACTCAATGCGAATCATGCGCATTTCACCAGACGGAAGTCGCAGCGTTGCATAGGAACCTTCTTTGGCCATGAGTTGAGCCGAGCCGCCGGCTGAGCGAACCATCTGTGCTCCTTTACCGGGTTTCATCTCGATGTTGTGTAATAAAGTTCCCACAGGGATGTTCTGAAGTGGCAGTGTGTTACCAACTTTAATGTCTGCATCCGTACCGGAAGTAACTATTTGATCAACTTGTAACCCGTTCGGCGCCAGGATATAAGCTTTAAGTCCATCCTTATAGAACAATAAAGCGATGTTGGCGGAGCGGTTTGGATCATACTCAATGCTCGCGACACGAGCTGGGATGCCATCCTTATTCCGCTTGAAATCAATAACGCGGAACCTTCGTTTATGTCCGCCGCCTTTGTGGCGCACGCTTATACGTCCGTCATTATTGCGACCAGCCTTTTTAGTCAAAGGCTTTAGTAATGAACGTTCAGGTTCTGTGCGCGTGATCTCTTCGAAGGTCGACACTGTCATATTACGCCGACTTGGCGAGGTGGGTTTATGAGTTTTTAATGCCATCGGTTTTCATTATCCTCCTTTACTTCAAACTGCTTACAGGCCCGCGAAGTTATCAATCTTATCTCCAGCTTTAAGCGTAGCAATCGCTTTTTTGCGGTTAGATGTTTTTCCAACATACTTGCCGACCCGCTTCTTTTTGCCTTTGACATTCATGGTACGAAGTTCGACAACCGATACTTTAAACAGCTTTTCTACCGCTGCTTGTATTTCGATCTTGTTGGCAGCAGGATTTACCCAGAAGGAGTATTTGTTCTCCTTGACAAGCCCAACAGACTTCTCTGAAATTACCGGACTTTTGAGAACATCACGTGCGTCGCGCATTACGCAAACACCTCCTCTGTTTTAGTTACCGCCGCTTTAGTCATGACAAGAATATCATAATGAAGTATGTCCATCACATTCATTCCGGCAACATCCGTTGTTATTACTCCCTCGATGTTGCGCGCGCAACGTCGTACCACCTCATCCACGTCATCCATCACGATCATAGCCTTCTTGTCTATCTGAAGAGCAAGGAGCACTTTTACCATTTCACGGGTTTTTGCTTCACCTATGCTTAAATCGTCAAGAACAATCAGCTGTTGCTCCATAACCTTCGAAGAAAGTGCTGAGTGCAAGGCCAATCGGCGAACTTTTTTAGGTAATTTAAAGCCGTACTTGCGGGGTTTGGGTGCAAACACTACCCCACCGCCTCTCCACAATGGAGAGCGTGTGCTGCCGGAACGTGCCCGACCTGTTCCTTTTTGACGGAATGGTTTGCGCCCGCCTCCGCGCACTTCACCGCGTAACAAGGCCGATTGAGTGCCTCGCCTTGCTCCGGCTAATTGGGACACTACAGCTGAGTGAAGAACATGAATATTCGGGGTAATTCCAAATATGCTTTCGCTCAGTTCAATTTCACCGACCTCTGCGCCTTGCATATTTAATACTTGAACTTTCGGCATTGCTTATTCCTCCTTTCCCAGTGTTACTTCGCCTTGACAGAAGGCTTCAGAATGAGCAACGATTTATTCGCTCCCGGGACAGCCCCTTTGATCAGGATCAGGTTTTTATCAGCATCAACTCGCACGACTTCCAGATTTTGTATTGTAACTCGTTGGCCACCCATACGTCCGGGCAGCTTACGACCTTTATATACTCGAGCCGGGCCCTTCGCGCCTAAGGAACCTGTCCGACGATGATATTTCGATCCATGCGCCATCGGTCCACGATTAGCATTATGACGCTTGATCATTCCAGTGAAACCCTTTCCTCTGGAAGTACCGACAACATCAATTTTGTCACCAACAGTGAATAAATCCACTTTTACTTCCTGGCCGATTTCAAAACTCTCCACATCACTGATCCGGAACTCACGAACATAGCGCATCGGCTTCAGCGAGACCTTTTGGAAGTGCCCTTTGCGCGGTTTATTGCATAAGCTTTCACGAAGAACTAAAAATCCAAGTTGAATAGCGTTGTAGCCATCACGCGCTACAGTTTTCTTCTGGACCACTGGGCAAGGACCCGCTTCGATAACTGTGATTGGAACTACACGTCCTTCGGGTGTGAAAATTTGAGTCATACCTATTTTTTTACCTAAAATTCCTTTGGACACGAATGCCACCTCCTAAACGCTTTGAAGTGCGCCAGATTCATTCCGGAGCACGAGAGTGCCGTTTTATTCACTATGGCGCGATCTTCGTCGGCAACTACTCCACGCTACCGGGCGTTTCTCGCAGCAAACACAAAAATATTATATCACAGAATAAAAAGTTTAGCTATTCAAACATAGCGAAATATGCTAATTACAGCTTGATTTCTATGTCCACGCCCGCAGGCAAGTCTAAACGCATAAGCGCATCCACAGTTTTTGGTGTAGGCTCCAGAATATCAATCAAACGTTTATGAGTGCGCATCTCAAACTGTTCGCGAGAATCCTTATTGACATGAGGAGAGCGTAATATTGTATAGACGCTTTTCTCTGTCGGTAGGGGAATCGGTCCACTGACCTGCGCTCCGGTCCGCTTGGCAGTTTCTACAATGCGTTCGGCGGATTGGTCAAGAGTTTTATGGTCGAAGGCTTTAAGGCGAATCCTGATTTTTTGGCTCATAAGTTAATGTCTACCTCCTCATATTTCCCGTTACACGGGTTTCGAGCGTAAAAATTCCCTGGTTCAAGCGGAGTCACCTGCCCAGCAACCTTTTACGTCATTCCAGAAGCCAGAGATCAGAGGCCGGATGTTCGATGCTCGATGTTCGATATCCGATCCCGGAAAATCCGGCGCTCCATTATCCGACTATCCGACCTTCGCTCGCAGAGAGGAAGAAATCCTTCCTCTCTGCGAACTCCTAAAAGTTCACGATTATTCATTAATCTTGGAAACTACACCCGAACCAACGGTGCGGCCACCCTCGCGGATAGCAAAGCGAAGTCCCTCTTCCATAGCGATGGGAGTGATGAGTTCAACATTAATCGTCACGTGGTCTCCCGGCATAACCATTTCAATACCCTCTGGAAGAGTGATAACACCGGTTACGTCCGTCGTACGGAAGTAGAATTGAGGACGATAGTTGTTGAAAAACGGCGTATGGCGTCCGCCTTCTTCTTTATTCAAGATATAAACCTCACCCGAGAATTTTGTATAAGGTTTTATTGAGCCTGCCTTAGCTAAAACTTGTCCCCGCTCGACGTCTTTACGCTCAACTCCACGCAGAAGCGTACCGATATTATCTCCGGCCTGTGCTGAATCAAGGAGTTTACGGAACATTTCGACCCCGGTAACAACGGTCTTACGAGTAGCCGTCAAACCAACGATTTCAACTTCGTCTCCTACTTTAACCGTTCCGCGATCAACACGACCCGTCGCAACTGTACCCCGCCCGGTAATTGTGAAGACGTCCTCAATAGGCATCAGGAAAGGCTTATCCGTGTCACGCACGGGAGTTGGAATGTAGGAATCAATTGCATCCATCAACTTCCAGACATCCCCACACCATTCGCATTCACGTGTTCCGCAACCGCAGTTCAGGGCTTTGAGAGCAGAACAGGGAATGATGGGAATATTGTCGCCATCAAACTCGTACAGCGTTAGGAGTTCGCGAAGTTCCATTTCGACAAGTTCGATGAGCTCATCATCGTCAACCATGTCTTTTTTGTTAAGACAGACTATCATATTAGGGACACCAACTTGGCGAGCCAGGAGGATGTGTTCACGAGTTTGGGGCATAGGGCCGTCGGCAGCAGACACGACGAGAATTGCACCATCCATTTGAGCTGCACCGGTGATCATGTTTTTAACATAGTCTGCGTGGCCTGGGCAGTCCACGTGAGCATAGTGACGAGTCGCTGTCTCATACTCCACATGCGCAGTGGAGATAGTAATTCCACGCTCGCGCTCTTCAGGAGCTTTGTCGATTTCATCAAACGCCGTGGCTACTGCGCCACCAACTTTGGAGAGACAAACGGTGATTGCCGCTGTCAGGGTGGTTTTACCATGGTCGACGTGGCCAATGGTTCCAACGTTAACATGTGGTTTCGTTCGTTGGTATTTCGCTTTTCCCATTTTTTTCACTCCCTTAAAATAATTAAATATTTCTTGTTTCAAAGAGGTTTTAGAAGCTCGAAGATTTTAAGCTTCCAATTTTTCATACTTCGAACCTCGAACTTCGAACCTCGAACCTCGCTTAAGCGCCTTGGCGTTTGGCAATGATGCCTTCGGCAATGCCTTTAGGCACTTCTTCATAGTGGTCAAACTGCATTGTATAGGTCCCACGTCCTTGAGTGGCGGATCGCAGATCCGTCGCATAGCCGAACATTTCGGAAAGTGGCACAAATCCCCGAATAATTTGGGCATTTCCATGTGCTTCAATTCCATCAATCCGTCCTCGGCGTGAACTTATGTCCCCAATGACGTCTCCCATGTAATCCTCGGGTACAGTCACTTCAACTTTCATGACTGGTTCAATGATCGCAGGGTCCGCCTTGAGTGCGCCGGCTTTAAAGGCTATGGATCCGGCTATCTTAAAGGCCATTTCTGAAGAGTCAACATCGTGGTAAGAACCGTCATAAACGGTAGCCCGCAGGTCAAGAACAGGGTATCCGGCCAAAATACCATTTTGCAAGGCTTCCTGGATACCAACACCAATGGGATTAATATATTCCCTGGGAATAACCCCGCCGACCACTTTATTGACGAACTCAAAGCCGCTTCCTGGTTCAAGTGGCATAAGTTCGATCCAGCAGTGTCCGTATTGTCCACGGCCACCAGACTGGCGAACAAACCTTCCTTCGGATTTGACAGTACGCCGAATGGTTTCTTTGTAAGCAACTTGTGGGCGTCCCACATCACATTGTACACTAAATTCCCGCTGTAAGCGATCAACAATAATCTCCAGATGGAGCTCACCCATTCCGGCAATAATCGTCTGCCCAGTTTCAGTATCCGTGCGAATTCTAAAGGTCGGATCTTCTTCAGCAAGACGAGTAAGTGCCCCACCCATTTTTTCCTGGTCGACTTTCGTCTTAGGCTCAATTGCCACATCGATTACCGGCTCAGGAAACACCATTTTTTCCAGGATAATGGGCGCCTTCTCATCACACAAGGTATCCCCCGTTGTAGTGTCTTTCAACCCAACTGCAGCTGCAATATCTCCTGAACGCACCTCCTGGATATCTTCGCGGTGATTGGCGTGCATTTGAAGAAGGCGTCCAATGCGTTCTCTCTTGCCTTTAGTTGAGTTATAAACATATGAACCCGCACTCAACACACCTGAATACACCCTGAAAAAAGCTAACTTTCCGACGAATGGGTCAGCCATGATCTTGAAGGCCAACGCGGAAAATGGTTCGCTGTCCGAAGCTGTCCTATGAACTTCTGCCAGGGTATCAGGATATATTCCCATCATAGGTGGCACGTCCAGAGGTGAAGGCATATAATCGACAACCGCATCAAGCAGTGGTTGTACCCCTTTATTCTTGAAAGCAGACCCACACAGAACCGGGATGAACCTGTTTCCGATAACTCCGCGACGAATACCTTCCCGAATTTCTTTCTCAGAGATCTTTGCCCCTTCAAGATACTTGATCATGAGTTCATCACTCGTTTCAGCGACCGCTTCAACCAGTTTATCATGATACTCATTGGCTAATTCAATCAGGTCTTCCGTAATAGCGTTGTGCACTTCGGTAGTGCCTAAGTCGTCCGTATAAATAGTAGACGTCATCGTTACTAAATCCACGATACCTTTGAAGTTTTCCTCGATACCAATCGGCAACTGAATTGGAACAGGGTTGGCGCCCAACCGATCAGCTATCATTGATACACCGCGGAAGAAATCAGCGCCCAGCCGATCCATTTTATTAATAAAAGCGATACGTGGAACTTTGTATTTATCCGCTTGACGCCAGACGGTTTCGGATTGGGGTTCAACTCCGCCGACAGAACAGAACACTGCTACTGCACCATCAAGTACCCGTAGAGAACGTTCAACTTCAACTGTGAAGTCCACGTGCCCTGGTGTGTCTATAATGTTAACCCGATTATTCTTCCACTCGCAGGTTGTAGCTGCAGAAGTAATGGTAATGCCACGTTCTTGTTCCTGGATCATCCAGTCCATTGTTGCTGCCCCATCATGAACTTCACCAATTTTATGCACTCGTCCAGTGTAAAAAAGAATACGCTCCGTTACTGTTGTTTTCCCAGCATCAATGTGCGCCATAATTCCGATATTGCGAGTATTTTCCAGTGCAAATAGTCTTGCCACTGTGATTCCCCCCTTTCTGTCAACATCATATGCATCAAACTACCATTTGTAATGCGCAAAAGCCTTATTGGCCTCCGCCATTTTATGCATATCCTCTTTCTTCTTGACAGAACCGCCCGTATTGTTAGAAGCATCGAGTAATTCTCCGGCAATCTTTTCCTGCATGGTTTTTTCGCCGCGCTTTTTTGCCATAGCGACAAGCCAGCGCAAACCAAGCGTCGTGCGCCGCTCGGCACGCACTTCAATAGGCACTTGATAATTTGCCCCACCAACACGGCGGGACTTTACTTCCAATACCGGCATAACATTTTTCAACGCGTTGCTAAAGACTTCTATGGGATCTTTACCAGATTTTTCCTGAATTATCTCAAATGCATGATGGCAAATAGTCTCTGCTGTTCCCTTTTTACCGTCTAACATAATTTGATTAATAAACTTGGTTAGAGTTTGATTCTTGTAAATCGGATCTGGCAGAACATCGCGTTTCCCGATATATCCTTTTCGTGGCATTAGTTTACTCCTTTGTAACGTATTTCTATACATTTTTGGCAATATTTAAGCCTTTTTCGGATATTTAGCTCCGTATTTCGAGCGTCCTTGCGCGCGTTTTTGAACTGCAGTTGTGTCCAAGGCACCACGAATCACGTGATAACGTACGCCTGGGAGGTCTTTAATACGACCGCCACGGACGAGAACCACGGAGTGTTCTTGTAAGTTGTGTCCGATTCCTGGGATATAAGAGGTTATCTCGAACCCATTAGTCAAACGAACACGAGCAACTTTTCGAAGCGCTGAGTTAGGTTTTTTCGGAGTAGTAGTATAAACTCTGGTACAAACTCCACGTTTTTGAGGAGACCCTCCTGATGGATATTGCTTTCGCTTAAGAGAGTTATAGCCCCACTGTAAAGCTGGAGCTGTCGATTTTTTTGCGATTGAGGCACGTCCTTTACGAATAAGTTGATTAATTGTCGGCATGTCTCCACCTCCTTTCTGATCAGATCAATATACAAGGAATTGCTTGCAGCAGCATTTTGCAAGCAATTCCAAAACCTGCACCAAGTGTCCTCTTCCGCTTAAGCCTTGTCCCTAGTCTACCAATATGGCCGCTACGGCTGTGCCTACTTCGATTCCGCACGCTTTCCCGAGTTCCTTCATAGTCGGAACCTCAATTCGCTCCACATTATGGTTTGCGCACCATTCTACGACAGAACGAAGAACATGTGGTTCAGCATCTTTAGCTATAAACAAACGCCTGACGAGTCCCTTTTCCAGAGCACGTTGGGTTTGTTTGAGCCCAACTGTTTTATGTTTGACGTTTTTGAAGGTTTCATCAAGCGCCAAAATGCTTTCCCCCTTAATCATGCTTTAATATTCTAGCATTAGATATCCAGCGTGTCAATACTCCGATTAATTTGTTTCCAAAGTTCTTATAGTTCGATACCTTGACATGCCGGTTCCGGCAGGGATTAATTTACCGATGATCACATTCTCTTTTAATCCAAGTAATGGATCAACTTTTCCTTTGATGGCCGCTTCCGTGAGAACTCGAGTTGTTTCCTGGAAAGAAGCCGCAGAGAGGAAGGAATCCGTCGCCAGGGAAGCCTTCGTAATCCCTAATAATACTGGGTGAGCTACTGCAGGTTCCCCACCTCCGGCAATAGTTCGCGCATTCTCGTCCTGAAAATCAAAGACATCAATTAGACCACCAGGGAGCAGACTTGTATCTCCTGCGTCGTCAATTTTCACCTTGCGCAACATCTGACGAACCATTACTTCGATGTGTTTATCATTTATATCTACCCCTTGCAGCCGATATACGCGTTGAACTTCACCTAACAGATAGACCTGAACTCCGCGTTGACCCTTGACTTTTAGCATATCATGCGGATTGATGCTTCCTTCTGTCAACTCATCTCCTGCTTCAACCATTTGAGCCTCTTTAACACAGAGTCGTGATCCGTAGGGGATAGTATAAGTTAGATGCTCCGCGGTTTCAGTGAGGAGATCTATTTCCCGCCGCCCTTTCACTTCACTAATTGACACCTTACCGCCCGCTTCCGCGATGATCGCTTGCCCTTTTGGTTTACGGGCTTCAAACAGCTCTTCTACCCGCGGCAGACCTTGGGTTATATCACCCCCCGCAACCCCACCGGTATGGAACGTACGCATCGTCAGCTGAGTTCCCGGTTCTCCAATAGATTGTGCTGCAATAATTCCAACCGCCTCGCCCATCTCCACCGGACGTCCGGTTGCGAGATTGCGACCGTAGCACTTCTTACAGACACCATAACGGGATTTACATGTCAACACCGAGCGGATTATGGCTGAATCGAAGAATTTGACAATTTCCTCCGCCTGTTCCTCCGTGATTTCATACTCAGGTGAAGCGAGTACTTCTCCTGTCTCCGGATGGTGTACATCTTCCAGGACAAAGCGTCCGACAAGGCGATCTATTAAGGGTTCAATAATTTCCGGGCCGTCTTTAATATCTTCCACCAATATGCCCGTCATCGTTCCGCAGTCTTCTTCACGCACAATCACATCTTGAGATACGTCCACCAGCCGACGAGTCAGATAACCTGAGTCGGCTGTGCGCAAGGCAGTATCGGCCAGACCTTTCCGAGCGCCGTGCGAGGAGATAAAATATTCCAAAACGGTTAAACCCTCACGGAAGTTGGCCTTGATCGGCAACTCAATCGTTCGTCCAGACGGGTCAGCCATAAGTCCCCGCATTCCTGCCAGTTGTCTCAGCTGTTGAATATTACCCCGAGCACCGGACGTTGCCATCATGTACACCGGATTAAACGGATCCAAGGTATCCATCAACGCCTGGGTTACTGTTATCGTGGCCTTCGACCAAGTATCAATAACGAGGTTATAACGCTCTTCATCCGTAATTAAACCGCGGCGATATTGTTGTTCTGTTTTAGCGACTGCTTTGTCCGCTTTAGTCAGGATTTCCATCTTATCCTGAGGAGCCGTTATGTCCGTCAATCCGACGGTTATTCCCGCTCGAGTAGAGAACTTAAACCCTTGATTCTTCAGCCCGTCCAGCAAGGAGGCTGTCGCTTCATAACCACACCGGCGATATGTTTTAGACACGATATCTCCGAGGCCTTTTTTGCCAATAACTTCATTGAAAAACCCAATTTCGGGAGGAATGACAGAATTGAAGATTAATCGCCCAACGGTCGTCTCCAGGAGCGCCCCATCACGACGAACTTTTATTTTGGCTTGCAAATGAACAGCTTTCATATCATAGGCCAAGACAGCTTCATCATAGTCTTTGAATATTTTTCCTTCTCCAAAAGCACCGGAACGCTCCATGGTTAAATAATAAGATCCCAAAACCATATCCTGAGTCGGCGTTTGTACAGGCCGACCGTCTTTAGGGTTCAAGATATTGTGTGATGCTAACATAAGCAATCTGGCTTCAGACTGAGCCTCTGCTGACAGTGGTACGTGCACCGCCATTTGATCTCCGTCAAAGTCCGCGTTATAGGCTGTACAAACTAACGGGTGGATCTGCAAAGCGCGACCCTCCACTAAAATCGGCTCAAAGGCCTGAATTCCCAAACGGTGAAGTGTTGGGGCCCGATTGAGCAGGACTGGGTGATCGGAGATAACTTCTTCAAGAACATCCCACACTTCTGGGCGTACCCTTTCAACCATCCGTTTGGCGCTTTTAATATTGTGGGCATGTCCTTCATTGACCAGTTTCTTCATCACGAACGGTTTAAAAAGTTCCAAGGCCATTTCTTTAGGGAGACCACACTGATGAAGTTTCAAGTTCGGTCCAACGACAATAACGGACCGTCCTGAATAATCCACGCGTTTTCCCAAAAGGTTCTGCCTGAACCGCCCTTGTTTTCCCTTTAACATATCGCTCAGAGATTTAAGGGGTCGGTTGCCCGGACCGGTCACTGGACGTCCGCGGCGGCCGTTGTCAATCAAGGCATCCACCGCTTCCTGGAGCATCCGTTTTTCATTGCGCACAATAATGTCTGGTGCGCCAAGATCCAGAAGACGCTTCAAACGGTTGTTCCGATTAATGACACGGCGATAGAGATCATTGAGATCAGACGTAGCGAACCGACCGCCATCCAATTGCACCATCGGTCGCAATTCTGGCGGAATCACCGGAACAACATCCATAATCATCCATTCCGGCCGGTTTCCAGACGTTTTGAAGGCCTCGACAACTTCAAGGCGACGAATCGCCCGAATTTTTCGCTGTCCGGATACTTCTTTTAACTCTATGCGAAGTTCATCATTAAGCTTGTCTAAATCCATCTCGCCAAGCAATAGTTTAACGGCTTCCGCTCCCATGCTGGCTTGGAAACGATCCCCGTACTTCTCGCGATATTCCCTATATTCCGTTTCAGTCAAGAGTTGTTTCTTCATCAACGATGTATCTCCGGAATTAGTCACAATATAGGAAACAAAATACAAAACTTTTTCCAAAGCACGAGGAGACATGTCCAAAAGTAAGCCCATACGACTCGGAATCCCTTTAAAATACCAAATATGGGATACCGGAGCAGCGAGTACAATGTGCCCCATCCGTTCACGACGAACTTTGGAACGGGTCACTTCAACTCCACAACGGTCACAAACGATTCCTTTATACCGAACGCGTTTATATTTCCCGCAGTGGCATTCCCAGTCCCGAGTCGGACCAAAAATCTTCTCGCAAAACAAACCTTCACGTTCCGGCTTTAAGGTCCGATAGTTGATGGTTTCCGGCTTCTTTACTTCTCCAAATGACCACTCCCGAATCATATCCGGAGAAGCTAAGCCAATGCGCATGCGGTTGAAGTTATTGACGTCTAACAATCCTTATCGCTCCTTTCGTCCGGGGGAATATTTGAGATCGCCGAGATCTCAATCTTCTTCCTCAAGGGATCCTACATTAAATCCATCGAGCGATTCTTCCTCGTCGGCAATGAGATCATCATCATCCTCCTCCTTGGTGGCAATTATGCGCGTCGCCGGGGGTAGTAGTTCCTCATGTAAATCAACGCCAAGTTCCTTTGCGGTTTCCGTAATATCCTCCTCAGAGTCATGAATCTCAATTTCCCGATCATCTGCTGCCAGGACTCTAACATCAAGTCCTAAACTCTGCATCTCCTTGATTAAGACCTTAAAGGATTCCGGAATACCTGGTTCAGGAATGTTTTCTCCTTTAACAATCGCTTCGTATGTCTTGACACGGCCAACTACATCATCTGATTTTACCGTTAATATTTCTTGCAAAGTATAGGCTGCGCCATAGGCTTCCAAAGCCCAAACTTCCATTTCTCCAAAGCGTTGGCCTCCGAACTGTGCTTTACCACCCAACGGCTGCTGTGTCACGAGGGAGTATGGACCCGTCGAACGGGCATGGATCTTATCGTCAACCAAATGGTGAAGCTTGAGCACATACATATATCCAACGGTGATCCTGCTGTCAAATGGATCTCCCGTACGTCCGTCATATAACAGGGTCTTCCCATCCTTCGGGAGTCCAGCTTTATGCAGAGTCTCAAAAATGTCGTCTTCCGTAGCACCGTCAAAGACTGGAGTCGCAATGCGAATCCCCAGAGCATTAGCCGCCCAGCCCAAGTGCGTTTCCAGAACCTGGCCGATATTCATGCGAGAAGGAACACCTAGTGGATTTAGAACAATTTCGATAGGCGTACCATCCGGCATAAACGGCATATCTTCTTTACGCATGATGCGGGAAATAACCCCTTTGTTTCCGTGACGACCCGCCACTTTGTCCCCCAAAGAAATTTTCCTCTTTTGAGCAATGTAAACCCGAACGAGTTGATTAACGCCGGGAGATAATTCATCCCCGTTTTCGCGGGTAAAAACCTTCACGTCGACAATTTTTCCAGCTTCTCCGTGAGGCACTCGCAAGGAGGTATCCCGCACCTCACGTGCCTTTTCGCCAAAGATTGCCCGCAGTAAGCGCTCTTCCGCCGTGAGTTCCGTCTCCCCCTTGGGGGTCACTTTTCCGACCAGGATATCGCCTGGACGAACTTCTGCTCCGATGCGAATAATACCTCGTTCATCAAGATCCTTCAAAACATCTTCTCCGACGTTGGGAATATCACGCGTAATTTCTTCCGGACCAAGTTTCGTATCACGCGCATCTGATTCATACTCTTCAATATGAATAGATGTATAGTAATCTTCCCGAACAAGCTTTTCGCTAATCAGGATCGCGTCCTCATAGTTATACCCTTCCCAAGTCATGAAGGCCACTAAAACATTGTGACCCAAAGCAAGTTCTCCATGGTCAGTCGACGGACCGTCCGCAATAATCTGATTTGCTTCAACCCGTTCCCCTTTGGAAACAATGGGGCGCTGGTTAATACATGTGCCTTGGTTAGAACGTGCATATTTGATTAATTTGTATTTCTCCGTCGTTCCATCAACATGGGTGATAATAATTTCATCCGCTGTTGATCGCTCCACAACTCCAGCTTGTTTGGTAATCACACAAACGCCGGAGTCCTTGGCCGTCTTGTATTCCATCCCTGTCCCGACGTAAGGCGAATCGGTACGCAAGAGGGGTACTGCTTGCCGTTGCATGTTAGAGCCCATCAAGGCCCTGTTGGCGTCATCATGCTCAAGGAACGGAATAAGCGCCGTCGCGATGGACACCATTTGTTTTGGGGAGACGTCCATATAGTCGACGTTATTTGGCGATACATGAACAAAGTCCGCACCGTGACGACCATCAATTTTTTCTCCAACGAAATTGCCATCCTGATCAAGTGGAGCATTTGCCTGTGCTACGACATATTGTTCTTCTTCGTCAGCGGTTAAGTAATGGATCTCATCCGTAACTCTCCCATTCTCTTTATCCGCCATACGGTAAGGAGCTTCAATGAATCCGTAAGGATTAATACGTCCATAAGTCGCTAAAGAGCCAATCAAACCAATGTTCGGGCCTTCCGGAGTCTCTACCGAACACATCCTTCCATAATGGGAAAAGTGAACATCTCGCACTTCAAAACCTGCACGCTCCCTGCTCAATCCCCCCGGTCCCAAAGCGCTTAAACGGCGCTTATGTGTCAACTCTGCCAAAGGATTTGTTTGATCCATAAATTGAGACAACTGGCTGCTGCCAAAAAACTCCTTGATTGCAGCTACGACAGGTCGAATATTAATTAATACTTGAGGGGTAATCACTTCAACATCCTGAATGGTCATTCGTTCGCGTACCACGCGTTCCATGCGCGACAAACCTATGCGGAATTGATTCTGGAGAAGTTCTCCCACCGAGCGCAGCCGACGATTTCCTAAATGGTCGATGTCGTCTTTATGTCCATCGCCATCCATCAAGCTGAGCATCCTTTGGACTGCAGCCACGATATCCCCACGGGTCAAATGCCGAACCTCCATCGGAATATCCAGACCCAGTTTCTTATTGAGTTTATACCGACCTACCTTAGCCAGATCATAGCGTTTGGCATCAAAGAACAGCGCTTCCAGCAATGATCGTGCACTGTCGACAGTTGGAGGTTCCCCCGGTCTTAACCGCTTATAAATTTCAACCAAAGCTTCTTCAGTTGAATCTGAGTTGTCTCTTTCCAAGGTAGCACGGATATATTCATTATCATTAAACAGCTCCAAAATTTGGCCGTTGCTTGCATAGCCCAAAGCACGAATCAGAACAGTACCCGGTAATTTCCGTGTTCGGTCAACCCTTACAAAGATATTATCGTTAACATCCGTTTCGAATTCTAACCAAGCTCCCCGATTCGGAATAACCGTCGCTCCATAAAGTTTCTTACCGCTCGTATCGATGTGTTCTGCGTAATAGACTCCAGGAGAGCGTACAAGTTGGCTGACGATAACACGTTCGGCTCCGTTAATAATAAACGTACCCTTGTCAGTCATCAACGGGAAATCCCCCATAAAGACTTCCTGCTCTTTAACTTCCCCTGTTTCCTTATTAATCAGGCGTACCTTTACGCGCAGAGGCGCAGCAAACGTGACATCGCGTTCTTTACACTCCTCCACCTGATATTTAGCCTCTCCTAAGCTATAATCGATAAATTCCAGGACAAGATTGCCGGTGAAATCCTGAATAGGGGAAATATCACGAAACATATCGCGCAACCCTTCATCAAAAAACCAACGATAGGAGTTCTGCTGAATTTCAATCAGATTTGGCATGTCAAGGACTTCCCGGATCCTGGAATAACTCCAGCGTTCCCGTGTCCCAACCTTAATAGGATAGAACATAGCGTTTCACCCCTCAGTGCGGTTTCCTCTCATTGAGGTATCAATATATTGACATATACAGCCAAAAGCAAGGCCTTTTAATAGAACCTCGCTTCACTGTTTATGGTATTTCGCCATCACTTCGACAAACTCAAACTAATATCTCCTTAATATCCAATGCTTTCAATTCATTACCATAGCATGGACAGATTACGAAATAATTCCAATTATATGTATGGTAACATTTATAAAGTATAACAAAATTATTGAACGCTGTCAAGTAATATTTATCAAAGAAAGAAGGCCCCCTCATCAAGAGAAAGTACCTTCTTAGGTATCCAAAGCTGAGGCTCACTTCACTTCGACGGTTGCACCGGCTTCAGTTAATTTAGCTTTCAAAGCTTCAGCTTCGTCTTTTGTGACCTTTTCTTTAACTGCTTTGGGCACGTTGTCAACGAGATCTTTAGCCTCTTTCAGACCTAAGCCAGTCACTTCACGAACAACTTTGATAACGCTGATTTTGGATGCTCCAAAATTCATGAGCATAACATCAAATTCTGTTTTTTCTTCTACTTCTTCAACTTCAGGCGCCGCAGCTCCTCCTCCGGCAACTGCTACTGGAGCAGATGCACTTACACCAAATTCTACTTCAAACGCCTTAACGAGTTCAGATAGTTCGAGGACAGTTAACCCTTTGACAGTTTCGAGAATTTCATTTACTTTAGACATTTTTAATTTCCCCCTTAAAAATTAAATCACTGAGCAGTCTTGAGTTTACGCACTTCTTCCAAAGCATAGCCCATTTTACGGATCGGTCCTTGGAGAACGTTGGCCATACCAGTAAGAGGGGCCTGCATACCACGCAGCACCATAACCAGTAGTACTTCGCGGGAAGGAAGATCTGCAAGAGCTTTGACTTCCTCAGGTCCAATTACCTTCCCGTCGAGAACCCCAGCCTTAATTTTGAATTTCTTTAGCTTGTTTACTTTGGCAAACTCCAACAGAACTTTTGCCGGAGCGACAGGATCTGCACAAAAGGCAAGCGCCGTCGGTCCTTTAAGATAGGAATCCAGGTCTTCTACCCCCAGTTCATTGGCGGCGCGAAGTACGAGTGTGTTTTTCATCACCCTGTACTCCACTCCTGCAAGACGCAGTTGGGCACGTAATTGCGTTGCTTGAGCCACAGTTAAACCGCGGTAGTCGGCTAAGACAATCCCGGAGGCTTGTTGGAACTTTTCCTTGATTTCCGAGATTACTTGACTTTTTTCTTCAATATTAGGCATTATGTGTCCCTCCTTCCTTCAGATAGACTTAACACAAAACCTCCGCGTTTGCAGAGGTTAAGAATGCCAAATTAATATCCATCGGCGTATCTTCCAACCTCGGCAGGGCATTAAGCCTTACGGCGCCTGCTTTCTACAGCGGACTTTATTTCGTGGTAATTTCACGGTTATTCTATCCCATTTTCAGAATATCGTCAAGAACATACTCTCATTATAGAACTTTTGCAGGGTTAATGCGCACACCAAGTCCCATTGTCGAGGACACCGTAACACTTCGCATAAATTGACCCTTGGCAGCAGCAGGCTTAGCTTTAACTAACGTCTCCGCTAACATACGATAGTTTTCCAACAGTTTTTCAGCAGGGAATGAGACTTTACCGATTGGCGCGTGGATAATACCAGCCTTCTCCGCACGGTATTCTATCTTACCAGCTTTGATCTCTTTGATCGCACGAGTTACATCAAAGGTAACCGTACCCGTTTTCGGGTTAGGCATAAGACCTTTGGGTCCGAGAACACGGCCCAACTTACCAACCATCCCCATCATATCAGGCGTTGCCACAACTACTTCAAAACCAAACCATCCTTGCTGGATCCGAGTAATCATGTCTTCAGCGCCGACAAAGTCTGCACCAGCTAATTCTGCTTCCTTAGCCTTATCCCCTTTAGCAAATACCAACACTGACCTGGTTTTACCTGTCCCATTTGGGAGCACAACTGCACCCCGAATTTGTTGGTCTGCATGACGGGTGTCAATACCCAATTTGAAAGCCACTTCAACTGTCTCGTCGAACTTTGCTTTGGCGTTAGTTTTAACTATTGATAGTGCCTCCAGCGGTTCGTAGTGAGCAGTACGATCAAAAGATTTTCTCGCCTCTCGATACTTTTTACCTACTTTTGCCATTCTTTTTACCTCCTTGTGGTAATGCGGGCCTAGCCCTCCCACAACTTATTATTAACCCTCGATGATATCGATCCCCATACTACGCGCTGTACCTTCGATCATGCGCATTGCCGCTTCGATACTTGCAGCATTCAAATCCTTCATCTTAATGTCCGCAATCTCGCGAACCTTTGATTTCGAGACAGCCGCTACCTTTTTACGATTCGGCTCGGAAGAACCTGAACTAATATTTGCTGCTTTTTTTAGCAATACAGCAGCCGGTGGAGTTTTAGTAATAAAGGTAAACGAGCGATCTTCATACACTGTAATTTCAACAGGAATGATAAGTCCTGCTTGATCCTTGGTACGCTCATTGTATTCTTTGCAGAAAGCCATAATGTTGACGCCATGCTGACCTAGAGCCGGACCTATTGGAGGCGCCGGTGTGGCCTTTCCTGCATTAATCGCTAATTTTACCAATCCCATTACTTTTTTTGCCATTGTCATTACCCCTCCTTGTCAGGATAACCGCTACCCTTAGTCGAGTTTTTGAACCTGCGTAAACTCCAATTCAACGGGCGTCTCCCTACCAAACATAGACACTTCTACTCGCAACTTGCCTTTGTCTGCAAGAATTTTGCGAACCACTCCTACAAAATCCTTAAACGGGCCCGCAATGACCTGGACACTCTGATTGATCTCAAAATCAATTCGCGTGTGAACCTCATCCATACCCATTTGTTGAAGGATCTTGACAACCTCTTTGTCCAGTAACGGAATCGGCTTCGTTCCAGTGCCAACAAACCCGGTCACACCAGGCGTATTACGTACAACATACCATGAATCGTCTGTCATTTCCATTTCAACGAGTACATAGCCTGGATATACCTTGCGTTTAGAGATTTTCTGTTTCCCACTCTTAAACTCGATTTCATCTTCCATAGGAACGAGTACGCGAAAAATCTTTTCTTCCATGTTCATGGACTCGACTCGTTTTTCCAGATTCATCTTCACTTTGTTCTCATAGCCGGAGTAAGTATGAATAACATACCAGTCTTTTGCCATTTCTCAGGGACCTCCTCAGACACTGCCGTAGGATCTCATAGGTTACGGCAGTAGCTTGGTCAAGGCCAGACTCAAACCGCTATCCACAATCCACATCATAATGGATACAATTCCCACCGCAATAAACACAACTCCTGTGTAGGTAAACAATTGCTTACGGTTTGGCCAATGAACTTTCTTTAACTCGCTCAAAACCCCTCTGAAGTACTCCGCCGCCTTTTCTGTCTGTCGCTGAGTATTGGCCGGTTTCTTCAATGCGCCCATCACTTCACATCCTTATACGACATCGAATGTCATCGCCACTGTGACAACGCTTCCTGGCGTACAGTCTAAACCATTGCAAAAAAAAAAAAATTTACTTTGTTTCCTTATGAAGAGTATGACTTTTGCAAAACTTGCAAAACTTTTGAGCTTCCAAGCGATCAGGGTTGTTTTTCTTATTTTTGATAGTAGCGTAGTTACGGCGCTTGCAATCCGTACACGCTAATATAATGCCAACACGCATTCACGAACACCTCCCAGACAACGATAGGGCACTGTATTTTAATCCGTCACTCTGAGCATTTTATCATAGGATAATATCCCTGTCAAGAATAGTATCTTATGATCACGTATAAAAAGACAGCTTCGCTGTCTGACCGCACTTGGTTGCGGGGGACGGATTTGAACCGACGACCTTCGGGTTATGAGCCCGACGAGCTACCACTGCTCCACCCCGCGATGTTACATAATTCAGTTGTCCGAAGTGTTCAATGGAGCCGACGATGGGACTCGAACCCGCGACCTGCTGATTACAAATCAGCTGCTCTACCAATTGAGCTACGTCGGCACTCTGTGCCTCAATTCTATCTATCGTCGCCAAGCACCTGTGTAGTTTACCATTTCTTACTGCCTAATGCAAGTATTTTATCTGTGAGAACATATGTAAAATTGTAAAATTATCCATCACGACGTTCCAGGTAGCGTTCAAGTTTTCTTTTAACCCTCTGCAACGCGTTATCAATCGATTTTACATGTCTCCTCAAGTCAACGGCTATCTCCTGATAGGATTTCCCTTCCAAGTAAGACATCAGTACTTTCCATTCCAGAGAGCTGAGGATTTCACCCATCTTTTCCTCGATGTCGTCGAATTCTTCCCGGCTGATGATAAGCTCTTCAGGGTCTGTGATTCGGGTTCCCGAGATTACATCAAGAAGGGTCCGATCAGAATCTTCGTCGTAGATGGGTTTATTTAACGAAACATATGAGTTAAGCGGAATGTGTTTCTGTCGAGTCGCCGTTTTAATTGCCGTGATAATCTGGCGAGTAATACATAATTCGGCAAAAGCTCGAAAGGAAGAAAGCTTGTCGCCACGAAAATCCCGAATAGCCTTATAAAGTCCGATCATACCCTCTTGAATAATATCTTCACGATCAGCTCCAATCAGAAAATATGACCGCGCTTTGGCCCTAACGAAATTTTTATATTTGTTAATCAGGTATTCCAGTGCTGTAGCGTCGCCTTCCTTAGCAAATTCAACCACCTGTTCATCTACGATTACATCAATGTTTTCACACTCCAATAGTTCTGCTTGGGCTTGAAGCGTCAAGTTGATACCCCCTACAATGTCGTTCATGAAGAAGACGCAAATCTCGCTCGCCCATGTCCACGAGCAACAATTCATTATACTCGACCCTTAAGAAAAGCGTCAAGGAGAAGTTTTGGTTCTTCTGTCGTTTCGCGTTAATCCAGTGTCGCGCTTTGTGCTTCGCGCCTCGTGCCTCGCATCCGCTGGCGAAGAACTTCATAAAGCAGGAC
>JBAQLX010000092.1:0-6273 GCA_049302315.1 Desulfosporosinus sp. | reverse complement strand
TTCAGAGTAGAAAGTATAACTGACTGGAAGAGTTGAGGCGCAGGCGTGACGATGAGTCTGGTGCGAGCGGATGTGTAGCTAACACTAGGATATACCAGTAGAAAACAGTCGTAGGAGAAGAACATGGCCAGTTCAAAAACAGGGTTACCGAACAGTTGGGCGAGTGGCAGTTTATGGGGCATGACCCGGCGTGTACAAGTTGTCACGTTCATTGGAGCAGGAGGGAAGACGACCTGTCTGCGCTCGATCACTCAAGAAATTGACGCCGCTGGGCAGCGGGTTATTGCAACGACTACGACGAAAGTCTTTCCCGAGGAATCGATGAAGGGTTGGAAAAATCCCAACCCACCGCCTTATGAACAAGAAGGTGCTTGTTTTTGGTATGTAGACGTGATGGAGGAAACCGGAAAATGGATTGGTCCTCCCCTGAAAGCGGTCGATGATGCCATATTCGAAGATTTCAGTTTGGTTAAGAAAAAAGGGATTTATGCAGGGGTGCGCGGGGAGATTACGCGTGGCGCTTCGTGCAGCGGCAAGCGTTTTTGGGTGATCGAAGGAGATGGAGCCAGAGGGCTCAAGTTAAAATGCTGGGAACCCCATGAACCGCAAATTCCACGGCGATCGGATTGTGTCGTCTTAGTGCTGGATGGCGGTTTGTGGGGGAAAGTCCTGCAGGCCGAGCAAGTTCACAGACCGGCTGGTTGTCTCGATCTCCATGGACACGTTTGGAACGCAGAGAAGGCTTGGCGTTATTTCTTGAGATCCCCCGTTTTTGCTCCCCAATATGGGCAAATGTCCTGGGTTATTCTCCTTAACTCAAAGGCTCCCAGGGATTCAGACAAGCCTTTGCTTGAACTAAACCACAGGTGGATGGAAATTCAACGGGAAGTCAAAGAACTGGAATATCGGCCCAACCATTTGCGTTTAGCTGCGGGGGATGCCAAGGAGGGGAAACTACAGTGGTTCGATTTGTGGTAATGGCCGCTGGTCAGGCGACCCGAATGGGGCAAGATAAACTCATGCTGCCTTGGAAGGATACGACGGTGCTTGGTTATGTTCTGCAGACTGTCCTGGAGGCAATCACACTTCAAGAGCAACGTTCGTTGGCGGTATCCTCTCTCTCAGTGGTCACTGGGATTTACGTTGTCGCCAGACATCCTATGGAGACCTATCTTACGGAAGACCGTATTCGGATGTTCAATTCGTACGGTGGGGCCTGGATTCGAGTACCAAGTCCCAAACCGCTCGCGGAGACGATTCACTCCGGTTTACAAGACTTAAACAATGAGGTTCAGTGGATCGGATTCCTGCCTGGAGATCAGGTGGGAATTACGGAGCAAAGGCTTGCCGACTGCTTGCAGCAGGTGCAGCAAAATCTTCCGGATTTTCTGGTACCGATTGGCGGGGATAAGCCGGGATCACCCGTGTTTTTTCACCGGCGGTATGTTCCTGAACTTTTAGAGCTGCGCGGAGAACAGGGAGGGAAAGAAGTCTTATACCGCTATCCTGAACGATGGTGGAAGTATCCGGTGGAAGATAGTTTTTTTCAAGATGTTGATACTCCGGAGCAATACAATACTTTGCTGGGACAAAATAGGAAGGAAGAATCGAGCGAATGAAAAACAAACTTGTTATGAATGGTTTAAATTGAACATAGAAGGGGCAAGGCAAATGGAGAAAGAAGTCTATCTTGGACTTGAAAAAGTATTTCACCAAAAATTGGAGGCAGCCCTGATTACTGTAACCAGTGTTCTGGGGCCAACTCCCCGTAAGCCGGGTGCGAAGATGTTAGTTTTTGCGGACGGGACAATGGTTGGAACTATTGGCGGCGGATGTGGTGAGGCCGAGGGTAGGCGGGAAGCTTTGAATGTAATAGCTGCGTCCACTTCAAAAATATATCATCTAAATATGACTGCGGATATGGTTCAGGAGGAGGGAATGGTTTGCGGGGGGATTATGGGATTATTCATTGATTACTTGGGTTCTCAAAACTCAGTGGAACTAACCAGACTCCAAATAGATTACCTGTCCAGTTTAAAGAGCTTCGATAACCCTGGCCTGGTAACTGTGATTGAAGCGGCTGAGGGACGGTTAATAGGGAAAAAACTGTTCATCAGGAATAATGGAGATGTCTTAGGTGATCTTGGTTTAGAAGAACTGAACAGAGTTGCTCTGGAGAGGATCAAAACAGGTCCAAGAAGTTGCCAGCCGCAATTAATTAGTTTGAATTCCGAGTTTGAGCAATACGTCTCCTCAGTGATCAAAGCGGCTTACCGATTATTGATAGAGCCCCATACCACCGTCGTACAATTATTGATTTTAGGGGCAGGACATATAGCGCTTCCTCTCGCAACTATGGCTAAAATTATTGGATATGAGGTTACAGTAGTCGATGATCGTCCATTCTATGCAAATTCTGCCCGATTTCCTACCGCTGATACGATTATATGCGATGATTTTGAACGAGTTTTAGATGCTATCAATATTAGTCCGCAAACGTTCGTTGTGATTATTACTAGGGGGCATCGTTATGACAAAGTGTGTCTGGAAAAAGTCATTAATCAACCTGCCGCATACATTGGCATGATAGGCAGTCGTAAAAGGGCTAAAGCGTTGCTTGCTGAATTGGAGGAGGAAGGAGTTCCGAAAAAATTGCTGCAAAAGCTGTATTCTCCAATCGGTCTAAAAATTGGAGCAGAAACTCCTGAAGAAATAGCTGTAAGCATTCTCAGCGAGCTGATTAAAGTTCAAAGGGGAGTCGGCTCAGAACGGTAAAATGAGGACAAAGCAGGGGCATTAAATTTTCGAAAGAAGGAGACTGTAGGATGAAAGAGCAATTAAAAGTAGACCAGGAATTCATACCGGATAAGATTGATCAAATGTCTAATAGTTTTGTGAAATATTTTCTTGAAATGGCAAGTACGGGTGAAAAAATGGATGAGAGCCATATGGAAGCAATTTTTGAGATTGTGCTGATTAAACATGGAACAAATCTTGAGTTGCCGGATGATTTTATAGAAATCGTTAACGGATTAAAACAAATCGACGACGTGGATTTAGTCCTGAACCAATTTCCAGAGAGCGAAGTAGAGAGAGCGTTCGAACAAATTAGATTAGATTTGCATGAAGTAAAGGAACATATTCAACAAAATATGGATGAGGACTAGTAGGCCAGTCCTCAATAATACCAACGAGTTATTAATACCTAAGCTTAGATAGTGCTTACTTGCCGAAAGAACAACGGGGGTACGAGCAGACCGGGCATTCAAGACAAAGACCTCCCATTCCCAGCTTGACAATATCAAGGCGCGACAGGCGTTCTCCCGTAAGCATCCGAGGAGCGACTAAATCAAAGACGGTTCTTTTGGAATACATGACGCATCCGGGTAACCCCATGATGGGAACATCTCCGAGGTAGGCCAGCATAAACATGGCTCCTGGTAGAACTGGTGCGCCGTAAGTGATCAGTTCGGCTCCCATTTCTTTAATTGCTGCGGGGGTGACGTCATCGGGATCAACGGACATGCCTCCACTGACCAAGATCATGTCTGCTCCCTTTTCCAGTTGGTCTCGAATGCTGTTTTGAATCATGGATACATCATCATTGGCCAACGTTTGCTCTAGAACAACAGATCCCCAGTTTTCAACTTTTGCGCGCAGTACGGGACCGAATTTATCTTGGATCAGTCCATGATAGACTTCACTTCCCGTGACGACGATGCCAACCTTCAGTTGTTTTAGATGCCGCACCTCCAGAAAAGGATTTGAAAACGATCTGACGATTTTCTCCGCTTTAATAATTACTTTCTCATCAATCATCAGAGGAATAATGCGGGTTCCAGCGACGTTATCTCCCTTATTGACTGGGTAATGATTGTGAAGAGTGCTTAGGATAACCCCTTCCAAAGTATTCAACGCTAAAATACCCTCTTCTGAGGAGTAAAGAAGGCCGTCGTAGGCAGCGGTTAGGAAGATTTTTCCTTCTTTGGGCTCATTAAGGACCAGACCGGGACCGGATACTGCTCGGGCGAGGCGCGCTGCCGCTTCATTTTCATGAATCAGGCCGGGCGTTTGATCCCAGACATAAATATGTTCTTTCCCCATGCTCAGCAGAACAGGGATATCCTCTTCCTGAATAATATGCCCCTTGCGAAACCGGGGACCTTTAACGAAACCGGGGATAATTTGTGTCATGTCATGGATTAGAATGGCGCCAACAGAATCTTGCACTCTGATTTTTTCCATAGCGATAGCCTCCAATACATCATCTAACGTGCGTTTATTTAAACACTCTGTTTAAGTCGCTGTCAATGGTTCGTGGTCAGATCGAGAGAGAAACAACCTGCCCCTTCTTGCATGGTACCGTATTCTCAACAAGAGGTCAAGGTAGGAAAGATATTCCGTAGGTTGTGACCGGTTGGTATATATGTTTGCATGATTCATCCAAAATATGTATGATTTTAAGATAGCAACTACTCAACGCCGCTGTTGCTCAAATACAGCGGTGCTGAGTAGTTGCTAAAATACTCCCTCTATGATTACTGAGGGCTGTCCTTCATCCCATATTTTTCTGCGATCAAATCGCAAATCCCCTGGGCATCATCCAAGCCAAAGCAGGGAATCCCGTTATCAAAAGTAATATCACTTGCTATAGCAATAAGCTCTTCCGGTTTGGAGAAAAGTTCTTGATGCACCTTGGAGCGATACACCTCAATCTTTGGCTTATTACCGTACTTGTATCCCTCGGTAAAAATAATATCTACCCCATGAATTCGGGCGATGACCTCATCGAGAGGCTGGTCTCCAGAGACACTCTCCAAAATAGCAATCTTATGGGGTGAGCATATGGCGACAACATCCGCACCAGCTTGGGCATGGCGCCATGTATCTTTGCCCGGCTGATCCATCTCGAACCCATGGACATCATGTTTCAGGGTAGCCACCCTCCACCCTCGGCGCTTCGCTTCACGGATAATTTTTTCTAAAAGCGTTGTCTTCCCTGAATTGGATTTTCCGCCCACAATCGAAATAACGGGGATTTGAGAACGTTCATCTGTTGAAGGAAAATGCATTTTAATTCTTCCAGTCCGCAATCCAACAAGCCGTCAGGAATTCCCCAGGTTCTACGGGTCCATGGTTTGCCGGCACATCCACTAACAAATGGCTGCCAATCATGGAACGCAGAATTCCCGATCCTTGAGCCGGAGCAAGATCAGCCCAAATTTCCCCATTTTTAAACACTGCTTGAGCACGTAAAAAGCGGCGTTGTTTCCCTGCTTTTCCAAAGCCACTTGCCATTTTAACCAGAAATTTTCCCTCTTCTACAGTAGTGTGTCCTGTCAATTTGCGAAGTGCCGGACGAACTAAAAGTTCAAACGTCACCATAGCAGCCGCGGGATTACCTGAAAGGGAGAAAAAAAACTGCTTTTCTTTTAGCCCAACAGACATCGGAGTCCCCGGCTTCAGATTCAATTTCCAAAATAGCATTTCACACCCAAACTGGGCGAGGGCATGGCGCATTATATCGTAATCACCCACAGATGCTCCGCCGGTAGCTATGACCATATCGGCGTCCGCAAGCATTCCCAAAACTTGGAGGGTCTCATCCATTTGGTCGGAAACGATAGGTTTAACCAAAACCTCGCACCCAAATTCTTGAAGCATTCCACGCAGGGTATAACTGTTACTGTTATAAATCTTAGCAGGGCGCAAAGGTTGCCCTACATCCATAAGTTCCGTTCCAGTGGAGAGCAACCCCACGCGCGGTCGACGGTATACGGTAACTTGATCCCGACCAACTGCGGCTAAGAGCCCAATGGCCGGTGGAGTTAAAAAGAAACCCTGTTTAAGGAGCAGATCCCCTTCTTTGATCTCCTCCCCTCGAGGTACGATATTGGAACCAGATAATACCGGATGCAAGATTGTCACTTTATCACCGGCTTGCTCCGTGTCTTCCATTCTGACAACACAGTTAGCACCAGACGGAATGGGTGCGCCCGTGAATATCCTAGCAGCCTCACCAGGCGCGATAACTCGCTCTGAGAAGGTTCCCGCCGGGATTTCACTCACCACGTTAAGCCGAAGCGGTTGAGGATCACCTGCTATGGCTAGATAAGCATACCCATCCAGAGGCGAACGTTCAAACGGTGGCATAGCAATTTGTGATGTCACGTCCATAGCCAATACACGCTTATAGGCGTCAGTAATTGGAACGCACTCTGTTTCAACCGGTTGGATGCGGGAAAGAACTAATTCCAAAGCTTCTTCCAATTC
>JBAQLX010000091.1:0-5169 GCA_049302315.1 Desulfosporosinus sp. | reverse complement strand
GTCCTTTGTATCCCGGGCGTGGTCCCTGCGGCTGTCCTTGGTATCCCGGGCGTGGCCCCTGCGGCTGTCCCTGGTATCCCGCTCGTGGCCCCTGCGGCTGTCCTTCTATTCCTGAGCGTAGTTCTTGCGGACGTCCTTCTATTTTTGGGCGTGGTACTTGCGGCTGTCCTTCTACCCCTTGGCGTGGTTCTTGCAAACGTCCTTCTATTTCTGGACGGGGTAGTTTCGGCAGTCCTTCTTGCACGGATTCGGATGTAATTGGCCTTGCTTCTTCAGTATTTGTGTGTTCAGGATGATCCAAATTTGTCTCCTTTCCTTTCAGTTGTTTCCTTAAAAAATCTGCATCTTTTTGATCGACCGCACTTAAATGATTTTTCACATCTGTTCCAATAGCCCCGAGCCTTGTCATCACTTCTTTACTACTTAAGTTCAATTCTTTTGCTAATTCATGAACACGAATACTCATTTAACCACCCCCATATAATCGTCTCCCACATTACGCTCCAAGCATCAGCTCCTTGCTAGTAAAATAGCCATAGCAAACCCTTGATCTAAAACAAGCACTGCTGAACGCGGTGAAAGTCCTATTGAATGTCCAAGTTCCAATTTCGTTCCGGTTACCAAGATTGGTAGCTTTAAATCACCCGCCCACTGTTTGTATTTTTTTTGAGTACCGGGAGCATCCTCCGCCACGATAAGCAGAAATCCTTTTCTTTTTTTCAACATGGCTTCAACCTGAGCATTACCTGTAGCAATTTTACCTGCTCGACGAGCAATCCCTATTAATGACTGAATTCGTGTATTCACATAGAGATCTTCCCTTCCAGGTGTGCGAATACTTCCGGATCAACATCAACTCCGAAAGCCTTCCGAAATCGGCGTTCTTTAACCGCAGTTTGAAAACAGATTAAGTTAGGACAAAGATAAGCACCACGGCCATTCCGTTTTCCACTTGGATCAAGTTCAACGACCCCTTCCGGAGTTCTCACTATTCTCAAGAGTTCTTTCTTAGGCTTCATCTGCTGACAGCCCAAACACATCCGCAACGGAACTTTTCGTGTCTTCATACACTTACCCCCTTCCCTTTCTTCTTTTTCTCCTTATCTCTTATTTTTTCATCCGATTTTAAATCCTGCACTATCTCACGTGGAGCTTTTTCTAAAACTCCTTCGGTATTTTTTTGAGAGGCTTCGTTTTTAAAAAACTCAGCATCATACGCTTCATTATTATCGTATGCATAATTTTCATCATAAGCTTGATGAATCTCGCCCTCGGCATTTTCTTCGTTTACATGAGTATGTCCATTTTCGGTACTTTGTCCGCTTTCCTCATATTCCTGGTAGTTGTCTGTTTCAACAAATTCATCATAATCTGAGTATTCTTCATACTCGTCGTAAGTTTCAAACTCTTCTTCCAGCGCTTGTGGAATGATATTTAGCGTACCAGCTTGGGATTCACTTTTAATGTCAATCTTCCACCCCGTGAGTTTTGCGGCTAAACGAGCATTTTGTCCCTCTTTCCCAATCGCTAGGGAAAGTTGATAATCAGGAACCACAGCAATAGCAACTTTCTCATTGAGTTTAGGATAGACTCCCACAACCTTAGCAGGAGAAAGTGCATTCGCCACAAACTCCTGGGGATCTGTGGAGTAGTTTACAATATCAATCTTTTCCCCTTTTAACTCTGTAACTATGGTTTGAACACGAGCCCCCTTTGGCCCAACACATGCTCCAACAGGATCGACATTTGAATCACGTGAATAAACGGCAATTTTGGAACGAGCACCCGCTTCACGGGAAACGCCCTTAATTTCAACGATGCCATCATGAATTTCCGGCACTTCAAGTTCAAACAAGCGCTTAATCAGTCCAGGATGAGTTCGGGACAACATAATTTGTGGTCCCTTAGTTGTTTTTTTAACCTCCACAACATACGTTTTAATACGCTCGAAGGATTGATACACCTCTCTGGGGATTTGTTCCTGGGCAGGAAGTACTGCTTCTACCTTCCCTAAATCGACAATCACATTCTTTTGTTCATATCGTTGAACAACCCCGGTCACAATATCTCCTTCACGATTAACATATTCATCATAAATCATGCCGCGCTCAGCTTCTCTAATGCGCTGAACAACGACCTGCTTTGCAGTTTGAGCTGCTATTCGTCCAAATTCACGTGGGGTTACTTCATATTCCACGATGTCTTCAAGTTGATAATTAGGATCGAGTTTATGCGCATCCTCCAATCCGACTTGAGTCCGAGCATCCTCCACGATTTCAACAACGGTTTTGCGGGCATACACTTTAAACTCACCGGATAAACGATCAATAAGAACTCGGACATTTTGTAATGATCCGAAATTCTTTTTGTACGCGGAAATCAGCGCTGCCTCAATTGCCTCAAATAGAATCTCTGCAGAAATTCCCCGTCCTTTTTCTAACTCGTGAAGGGCCTCGATGAACTCCATATTCATTTTTCCATTTTCCTCCTCATTCTATTGTACATAAAGAAAAAACTAAAAATCCAGTGCCAAATGAGTTTTTTTCGCCAAGGCGCGCGGAATTGCCATACGCTTACACTCATATTCCAAAACGATTTCATCGTTTATCAATCCAATCAGATTCCCGGAAAACTCCTGATACCCTTGGAACGGGGAAGTCGTGTGCACCGTAACCAAACTTCCCTGAAAACGGATAAAGTCCTTTTCTTTTTTCAGAGGACGTTCCAGCCCAGGAGACGACACTTCCAGCATATAGGCCTGTGGAATTGGATTTTGTTGATCAAGCATTTCACTCACCAGATGACTTACTCCTGAACAATCATCCATGTCCACGCCACCGTCTTTATCAATATAGAGACGCAAATACCAATGTGCACCTTCTTTAATGTACTCCACATTCACTAGTTCGAGTCCTTTTTCTCTAACGATTGGCTCTACCAGTAACTCTATCCGATGTTCCATTGCTTCATTCACATGAACTCGCTCCTTTATCTGCGGTAAAGAACGTACTCTTAATATTGTCTGATCCAGTCTGACGAAGATGACCCAGAGTTATACTTATAACCCGATTTGGACAAACGAAGGAGCGGGCCAGAACCCACTCCTTACCAGCAATCACTACAAACTCTCTAACACTAATATAGCATATCCATAGGACATCTGCAACCTAAGCCAAAACCTTTTAATTATTAATTAGATGCTCGTTGAGAGCCGACTCTCCATCTGATAAATATGCACTCCAAACTTTCCGGTTATGTTCTCAATATGCAGTCCATACTGATATGTGTTCTCAATATTAATCCTCCATAAAATTTTTCATCCTTTCCCCCTTAGTTATGCGACAGACGTTCTACTGAAGATCTTGACTTCTTCTATTTATTTCGGTTGTAGCTGCAGCAATTCCATATTGGCATTGTAATAGCTTTCAATGGTTCCGACATCTTTCCAGTATCAACTACACCCCTGCTCCCACAAAACATCCCCGTCAGCCAATACTATTACTATTCTTGAACTTTCAATATGGTCCTCATGCGGCTTAGGTTTAATATATGGCCTTTTCTTCACTCTCCCGTTTAACATAAACACCTTTCATGATCCGTTAAACTGCAATTTTGATGTCTGCACCGATAACGCCCATAATATTTCCAGCCGAGTCTCTGATTGGAAATGAAACTGTCAGGCAAGGAGCGTTCGTAATGGCGGAAATATATACAGAAGAAAAGTATTTCTCTCCATTCATAGCGCGCTTGAACCATTCGCGAACGTTTGCATTGGCTATTTGCGCAGGAGGATTGGAATATTCGAATTTACCATTTCGGTCGTTTAACCATATTGCCTCCATAAAGCTATTTTCAAGCAATACTCTATCTAATAAGTCCCTATATTGCATATTGGAATCGAACTTATAATCCTTTGTTTTAGTCATTAATATATTAAAAGCATGCTCCGCCTTTTCTTGAAGTTCACGCTGATTTTCATTGATCAGATTGCGTTCTGATGCAATCAGTCCGGATAATCCCCTTTCAGCATCTAACAAATTTTGTGTCAAGATCTCAGTATCGACTAAATTTTTCTTCTGTTCAGCGACGGCCAGAGATAAATCAGAAAACCCATTGTTGACCTGTTGAAAACTATTTTCTACTGCTTCAACCTGGTTTCCTATATTGATAGCATAATCATATTGCTGTTTAGCAACTTGCAAAATTCCTTGCATCAGATCCTGTACCTTTTCATGTGACAAGCTGATCTGGTTTAACCCAATTTCTACGCTTTTCGAAAGCTCAACAACGTTCTGGACATAGTTGTGGTTGCGACAAATAGTGTCTGTTACGTTCGTTACCTCTTGAGTCATTTTCATTATCAAGTTGCTTATCTCCAAAACTGCTTTCTTACTATTATCTGCAAGTGTTCGAATCTCATGGGCAACGACACCAAATCCTAAACCATGTTCCCCCGCCCTAGCCGCTTCAATGGAAGCATTAAATGCCAACAGATGTGTCTGATTTGCTATATTATCGACTGCACCTAAAATTTCACTTATAGTCTGGGATGTTTTTTGGAATTCGTTAATAGATGAAACCGTTTCTAAAGTAGCATCTTCAACCTGCTTCACACCCCTCAATATCTCCATAATTTGACTAAGCCCGGAACCAATATTTTTCTCTGACTCTGAACCGACCGTACGGACTTGATGGGAAATGTCATCATACTTTTCTAATGTGGCAATCAGTTCTTTTAGAGTTAATATCGCCTTGGCTAAGCTATCCTGACTATTGTTATTGACTTGTACTATTTGTTGGGTTTCCTTAAACAGTTGATGCGCAAACGTATGACTTTCACCCAAAGTTAAAGTTAGTTGCTGTGCCGATGCGGATATTTGACTGGCTGCAACTTGTATTGCATAATTGTTTATATGAAGTTTCTGTCCAAGATTTATCATAGGATTCAAGATTAACTTTGGCATTTTGACGTATGTTTTGGACGAAAAGTCAAGCTTTTGGTTTCCACTCTGGATATCAATAACAAGCTGTCGCCACTTAATTAATAATTGGTGTTCATGGCGTCTAATCCAAAGGATCAAGAGTACGTTCAAAATAATATAAATAACGATCCGTGCCCACCCAATTGAAACCAATTTATATTCAAAATATACAATACTAAAAAGCGCT
>JBAQLX010000090.1:0-4010 GCA_049302315.1 Desulfosporosinus sp. | reverse complement strand
GAATAATGAACTGGATAGACCCGAAACAATTTGAAAAGTGCTTTATTTCATGGGTAAGTGACATGACAGTTTTCTCAGAAGACGGTGGTGATACTGTTGCTATTGATGGGAAATCCATGAGAGGCTCACGAAATGGTAATAAATTATCTCATATAGTCAGTGCATGGTGTAGTGTAAACAACTTGGTTTTGGGACAAGTAAAACAGACGTTAAAAGTAACGAAATAACCGCTATTCCTGAACTATTGGATTTATTGTATTTAAAAGGGTGCTGTGTCACGATTGACGCCATGGGTTGCCAAAAAAAAATCGTGAAAAAGATCGTGAAAAAAAAGAGGCTGATTATGTAATCGGATTGAAAGGCAATCAAGGAACACTGCATGATGGAGTTAAAAATTACTTCGCCGATTTAAAAGAAGATGGAGAACTCGAAAAAATAGAAGAAGGTGAGAGTCAAAACGCAAAAATAGCCATGATAAAAAGATAAAAACTTTAGAGAAAGGACACGGAAGACTAGAGTTAAGCAAGTATTACTATTCAACTGACATCGAGAGGTTGGGGGATACAACAAACGATTGGTATGGATTAACTGGAATTGGTATGATTTATAGACAATCAACAGAAAAAGGAAAGATAACCGAGGATACTCGATACTTTATCGGAAGTATCGACAATGTAAAGCAGTTTACTAAGTCAGCACGGGGGCATTGGGGGGTAGAAAGTGTTCATTGGAATTTGGACGTAACCTTTAAAGATGATGCAAACAAAACAAGGAAGGATTGTGCACCCGAAAATATGGCCGTAGCAAAAAGAATCGGTTTAAATATGGTTCGAAATGAAAAAGAAATATATACAAAAGAAAGTGCAAATATAAAAAGAGTTATAGCTTCTTGCGATGAAGAATACCGAACAAGAGTATTTGACATTAACTTCAATAAAAAGAAATAGTATTCAGATTGGCCAATAATTACTGGGTATCGCCTGAAAAGGAATAGCTGGTTTAAGAAGGGTGCTTTTGTATTATTTCGAAAGATAAATGTCGGGTAGGTGCAATAGCATTACACCTAGTACTAGCAAACAATTCTTACATGTCTTGATCTTTCACAATAGGAAATACTGCAATGGCGTTATTTTATAAATATTAAGTAAGGATTTGTGGTAGAAACTGGGTTCGTGAATTCGCCGTGGAGAAATATCTGAGTATTGGTGTTGGGATGCATGGTTTGGTCGACACTGAGCATGGGATATCCATCTTTGCCCCGAACCTTAAATTGCGCAATATTCCGTTGAAGTCACTTTTGGAAGAAGAATTTCGCTTACCGGTGGAGATGGAAAACGATGTCCGAGCTTTGGCCTTGGGAGAAAGCTGGTTTGGACAGGGACAGGGGATTGCTAATTTTATCTGCATCAATATCGGCAATGGGTTGGGGGCAGGGATCGTTTTGGACTATAAGCTCTACGAAGGCAGTTCCTTTACAGCCGGAGAAATTGGGCACACTACGATTGATATTAACGGACCCGAGTGCACGTGTGGAAACCATGGCTGCCTCCAAGCACTGGCGGCTGGTCCGGCAATTGCCTTGCACGCTCGAAACCGGATTCTACGGGGTGAATTTTCTATTTTCAACGAATGGACACGCGCTCATCTCGATGAAATCACGGCTAAAATGGTACATGAAGCGGCGGAACAGGGGGATGAATTGGGCATCGGTGTGCTGGCCGATACCGGACGTTATCTGGGGATAGGCATAACCAATCAGCTCAATACTCTGAACCCATCACGAATTATCCTTACCGGTGGGGTTTCCCGAGCGGGACACTTTGTCTTGGACACTCTGAAAGAGACTGTAGCCAAGCGCGCCTTGGAAACCCCGGCTCGGGCCGTGTCCATTGTAACTTCCCAGATGGGCGAGGATGCCAATGCCATTGGTGCTTTGACTTTGGCCTTGCGCCGTATTTTCACCCCAATGGGGGTTAATGATCTCTAAATTAGATGCTAGGCACGCCTGAGTAGACTGAACGTGTACATCTAAAATTAGAGGACACGTTGCTGGATTTTATAAGGGTTTACCTTGATCTATATTTTAGGGATGGTATAATAGGGAATATGGCGTGTGTTCATATGTCGGTGGAACTTATTGATCTTATAGAGGCCGCAATGATCGACCGGACGATGAAGGATTGGGAGAATGTCAGTGTCGAGCTATGGTAAACATGTCTTGTGAATCTGAACATCTGAACATTGTCCTCCGTACTTCGCCGATGAGACTATAGTGAAAGAGTTGAATGAAAATGCCTGTGTCAAAAACTAAAAAATCCACAAAACGGAAAAAGAAATCGGATGGGTCTCTATCTGTGCCTATTTCTGCACTGTCACCGGAGCATCCTCTTGTGTGTTGCGTTATCAATAGCAACTGGCGGGAAGCTCATATGGCGAATGTCATCATTGCCCGGAAAACTCCCAACGGCCTTACGGTGGTGGGATTTTTGATCGATACCTGGGGGCTTGGTCTCAAGGATGTCTTTGTGCACAAGGGTATTTCTCAGATGAAACTTGACCAGTTGTTAGCCTTTGCTGCAGGAGATGACGAAATGGTTTATTGTTCGACGCTGCTGGCTCAGGAACTTGTATATGGTGGATTGGCATGGGCTCGCAAAAATGGCTTTCCGACACCTTCCGAAGTTATTCGCAGCCTGAAGATACTTCCCGCCCCACTAGATGAACCAGGTTTCTCTCATTTCGGGACAGAGGATGGGAAACCCCTGATGATCTTCTGATTAGCAGATGCTTTTGTCTTTGACGAAATGTTACTAGGGATTACTTTATAGGAAGCAAGCGGACAATAGGAGCAGTATATTATATAACGGTGAATAAAGATCAATTTGTAAGGCAAACGATTAAATCCAAACCAATTTCGAAAGAAAACCACTATTGTTGCCTTAAAATCTAAGGAGAACATAAGTTTATATATACAAGCGTTGACTAGTACACTCGAAACTTGTCTGAATGACACTGTAAATTATTAAATAAGTCTAACCCATTCGACAGTTAAAAGTTTGGTATCAGTGGGAAAAATTAGAAAAATAATAATTTAAAAAAATTCTTTGAATGAATTAACTTCAATTTTATTTTGACGATATCATCGGATCGAGCGCTGTGATTAAATCGACCATTGACCTAGCTAAAAAAATTCAGTCTGTTCTTCTTCAATCCTTCTCTTTGGTGCCACAGGAACTGGCAAAGAATTATTTGCGCAAAGCATACACATTATGGAGTAGTAAAATACAATTTATGCAACAGATAATTAAAAGTGTTCAGCTCAGGCCGCCGTTTTCAACAAAGACCAATCAAAGTAAGGCTTAAATGGTATGAATTGAATCTCCCAAACTTTATTTCCAAAGGTTTGGGAGATTTTGCGTAAATGAAAGATGGGTACTGTTTCTTAATGATTCTTAGTCAAGGGGAGGGTTCTATTGACGCATTTTAACTTCCAATGAACAAAGAAATCCAATTTGCGGTATAATATAAGCGTAAAAAGTGCTCGGCGGAACATGCTAATGGGCTGTCATTTTTTGTCGTTCCGCGTAGGTTCAAGGACCCTTCGCGAAACGACAAGTTTCGCTGAATAGGGAATGAAGACAACGTAGGAGGAGACGTCTAAAGAACTGCATGCGGTTCTTTAGACGCCTCCTGTTCTGTGGGCAAATAGCTTACGTCACCGGCGGATCATAGAGATCGTTGGTGGTCATGTCAATCACCCTGATATCCCGTATCACTGCCAGTTCGCCGCTGGAGCTATTAAAAATATTCTTGGCTATAACCGTTTCCATCACGGTCTGGGCCTCAGCCAGCGTCAGGTTCACCTTCGGCTGGGGAACGAAAATAGTGAACTCGTTCAACTAAAGTTGAACATCGAGTCTTCGGTGACGAAAGCCTTCAGTGGAGGGTTTCGCCGAAGCCGCACGTCCCAAAAGGAATTCTTAGCGGCGAAGTCGGAGTCTACCCCCACC